>JAMOPD010000244.1 GCA_027064745.1 Thermococcaceae archaeon | reverse complement strand
AATATCTCTTCTTTTTCTTCTTTAATCTCAATATTCTCTGTTTCAACTTTGGGCTCTTCTTTATGCCAAATGAAAGACAGCCACAGGAAAGCAAAAGGACCTGTGAGTATCAGCAGGATCAAGAAGATAATGATTTTCTTTCGCTCTGTCCCCATGATATTTTTATTGTCCTGTCACATATATTAAAGTTCAGGTAATTCAAAGATGGTGCAAACCTTTTAATTATCACAGGGAGATCTATGGGACATGGGGACAATGAAAAAGACTGAATGGGAAGACTTTTTTGATAGAGAGGCAGGACACTACTTGAAAGAGCCGTTTACTAAATACACAAAAGAGGAAGTGGAGTTTTTATTAAATGAGTTTCAGCTGCCAGAAGGAGCCAAAATATTGGATGTTGGCTGTGGTGTCGGAAGGCACTCAATAGAACTCGCAAAAAGAGGATACAGAGTAACAGGAATAGATCTTTCCCGAGGAATGCTTGAAGAAGCAAGAAAACGAGCTCAAAAGGAAGGTGTTGAAGTGGAGTTCATAAAAGCAGACGCCACGAAGTTTAAGCGTGAGGAGGAATTTGACGCTGCCATATGCCTCTGTGAAGGTGCTTTTTCGTTACTCGGTTCAAGTGACAACCCAATAGAGCATGACTTAGCAATACTCAAGAACATTTATGAGTCCTTAAAGCCCGGCGGAAAATTTATCTTGACCGCCTTAAGTGCCCTTTCAAGAATTAAAGGAGCATCAAACGAGGACATAGCCAAAGGAACCTTTGACCCAAACACCATGACGTTCTTTGAAGAAATTGAGACACCTGATGGCACAAAAATCCCGATTAGAGAACGCGTTTACGTCCCTACAGAACTTTACTTAATGTTCAAAATGGTAGGGTTTGAAGTAAAAGCCATTTGGGGAGGCACTGCTGGAAGATGGGGAAAGAGGAAAGTAGATTTGGATGACATAGAGATTATGATCATGGCAGAAAAACCCGAAGAGGGTAGTAAAGAAAGCTCAGATTTGCTCCAGTAGCTTCCTCCTCTTCTCCTCATACTCCTCCTGAGAGATGACTCCCATGTCGTAGAGTTCCTTCAGCTTTTTAAGCTTCTCAAGGGGATCTTCTTTCTGAATCTGCACACCCCGGGATTCCATACGCACAGCTCTACTCACAACCTCCTTGGGTTTATGTATCCACATTTCCTGACTCGTCAGGTGCTTTTTCCGTTCAATACCAACAGGTTCAACTGCTATTCGATTTATAGCTTCCTTTATGGCCTCAATTGCATCTTTACTCTTTGATTTGTCCATCCTGTCAAGCTTTATCTCATCCCCATCCTCTTTCCGTATGATAAACTCAGCATACATCTTGCCTATTTTAACATAAACCTCTTCAAGCTTTTCATAAGGAACGGCCTTCATGTCATATCTGCCAAACATCTTCTCGTCAAAATAGATTATTCTCCTGTCGGTGACAATAAGCCATTTTGGTTTTTCCACACCCATTTTTTTCTTGACTGCAAACAACACCTCTTCTCCGGGCTGAAGATTTTCACCAATTCCCTTTGGAAGTTTTTCTACCATGGAGTTCACCTAGTGTTTAAGTATGAATTGAAGTATATTAATGTTATCAAATAAAACCAGACAATGTCCTATGATGGGAGTACCTTTAAGATAAATTAGAAGACAAAGATGGTAGGGTTGACATTTATCCCCTCTTTCGCGAGATATTCTCATGCATTCTCCTTATCCGGATGAGCAGAAAAGTATATTAACCCGAACCGTGTAACATGTTGAAATAAAGATATGTAGAGAGCAAGGCCTGTCTCGCTTTTCTTTTCTGCGGGAGGGTTTTGTCTGGTGGTGATTGCATGAAAAAATATCTGTTAGCGGGAGGATTTTTTATAGGCACATTACCCCCAGCGTTATGTCAAGATAACGGAGAATATCCAACAGGTTTCAGCGTAAGCGGCCCTTTCATCGGAATTGCAATAATTCTTGGCCTCTTAGTACTGCTCTGGCTTCTCAGAAAGATTATCATCGCTGGAGTAACAGCTCTGATCTTCGGGGGTGTTGGCTATCTAATAGGTTCAATGTTCCTTCCTAAATTTGCGGCATACCTTGGAATTGGCTTTTTCTTCCTCAGCCTCTGGATTTCATTGAAGATGCTGAAGAGAGGAGGACTCAGGAGCTCAATGGATGACGACGAATGGGATGATGAAGAATGAGAAGAAAAATGTGGTTCCTCATCCTTACGGGACTGCTGATTCTTCAGCTTCCCCAAATGCTGGCCGATGTAGACTTCAGTAAATACTTCCCGACGAACAGTGAATTCCAGAGTATGAACCTCTACGGAGTGAATATGTACAACAGTCATGGGTTCAGGAACTTTTATGAGCGGAGGTCATATAGTGCACACTACAATGCTCCCGATGACCCACCTGTAACGATAATTATACGGATTACCCGCACAACAAAAACAGACCTTGACACCAGCTCATACTCAAGCTCCGGATACCAGTGTTCTGTCGGTGGAAGATCCTACCAATGCACCATGGGTGAAGGAGGTTGCCATAACTTACCTCGCTGACAAGGAAAGAGACGCCAGATCGGATGACGCTGAGCTTTTCAAGCGGTAAAACGTCAGACATAATGCTGGAGCCATGGTGTGTGGATTATCCTGCAATACTTGGAAACTACGCGCACATTGGGGTAAAGAAGCTGGAAGATGTTAATCCCAGCGACATACCTACTTCGGGCTATCTCAAGGATGACTCCATGCAGATTCAGATTGGCCATGTCTACATAAACAGAAACTCGGACGGGTCTTATACAGCTTTTGTCGTAGTGGGTCATGAAAAAATTGGGGAGTGCAATCACAGAATAGTGCTGAGGTACAAAACACTCAGCTAAAGTTGGGATGTGATATAAGGAGATGGAAAAAATGGAAAAGGTTGTTTATATTATTCCGAATTTAACTTACAAAAAGGGGATGTTCAAAAGTGCATCAGTTAACCTCGTGGTGACAGATAAGAGGCTGATTGTCGCTCATATAACAAAAGAAATGTTAAAAGAAGCTAGGAAAGAGGCTGGAGGGTTTTTAAGAGGAATAACCTCCGGATTCACCCTCTATAAGAAATACTACGAAATGGAACCGGAAAAGATACTCCAGGAGACTGCAGATAATTTCAGCATCCCGATTTCGGAGATTAAAGAGATAAAGCTGAAAAGTGGCGACAGCGAAACTGGGAAGCAAGATGAAATAGAAGTAAAATGGAGACAGAAGGACAAGTTCCATGCTTCTGCAAATTCTGTAAACATGAGAGAGTTCAAAAACAAGCTCAAAGATCTTGGAGTGCATGTAAAAGGAGGCGGATTTTTCGGCTTCTGATAACGTGGAAAGAGCTCAGCATAAGTGAAAATAGTCCATCCCCTCCACTTTTATCAAATCAGCTTAACACCCATACACCTTTAACCTTCACAAGCAAAAACTATATTAACAAAAACGTTAGTACATAATCATAAAATAACAGTGTAATATGTCAAAGCAAAACCTGTCTCGCTTTTCTTTTCTGCGGGATGGTTTTTTATCAAGTACAGATAGTTGGGGTGTTGAATATGAAGTGGAGGGTTTTGCTGGCACTCTGGATTTTGGCATTTTTGATAGCAGGCTTTAATTTTACAGGAAGAGTCGTGGCACAGAGCGAGGACTACAAACTAATCTATGGCACATATTTTGGATGGGGGAACTCTGCGGACAACATAATAAGCATTGATGTAAAAGATGGAGAGGCTTATGTCGCCGGGAACCATGCTAGGGGAGTTGGCAATGTGGACATCTACTACGCGAAGTTCACAAAGAGCGGAAGGGATGTTGAATACATACGCTTCTTTGGTGGAAGTGGAAATGAGGAAGCAACGAAGATTAGAGTGGATGATGAGGGCAACATATATATATTTGGAAAGACTTCTTCAAGCGACTTACCCGTGAAAAATGCCTTTCAAAATCAGTTGATAGGCTCAACGGACATATTCATTGCAAAATTCTCTCCAAAAGGCAACCTGCTGTTCTCAACATATTTTGGGGGAGAATATCCTGAACAACCGATGGATATGGAAATCGATGCTGTTGGCAATATATACATAACTGGATATACAGAACATGTCTGGGGAGAAAATGAAAATCTAAAGCACATCCCGCTGAAAAACGCAAGGTTTGGATTCAATGATATGAAGAAGCTCGCATTTTACAGGAGATCGTTCATAGCAAAATTTGACACAAATGGCAACTTGATATTCTCAACATACTGGCCCCTTTATGAAATGCAGATAACCCCTGCAGACAAGGACTTTTATGTAGGCGGGTTTACAACAGACCCGAACTACTATGTTACAGCAGGTGCGTTCGACAGTGTATGCGGAATTAAAGATCAAAAATGCGACCCGTACCTGAAAAACAGCGATATAGCAATAACAAAGCTTGACAGTAATTTGAATATCGTTTACTCCACGTTCATAGGCTCAACTGGAGCGGATTACCTCAAGGATTTGTACGTGGATGAAAAGGGTTATGTCTATGGAGTTGGAGTACAGGCTTGGAAAAACAACGATTTTCCCCTCAAGAACCCGGTTATGACAAAGCCTGAAGGTGATGGGACCAGCTATGGCATCGTTTTCAAAATGGCCCCTACACTGAGCACTCTTGTTTATTCAACATATTTCATGAGAGATGGAGAAGTTTATTCAATCAAAGCCGAGGATGGCGAGGCGTATATAACGGGTATAACAAGGGACATCAACAGTTCCCACCTGACAACATCGGATGCCATAATGCAAAAGGCAGCAGCTCCGGTTCAAAACATCTTCTTTGCAAAACTTAGCCCAACCGGTCAAATTCTATACTGCACATTACTAGGGGGTCATGGAGACGGATGGGCCTCAGAGATAGCTGTCGAAGATGGAGAGGCTTATATCGGTGGCCATACAAAAGCTTATGATTTTCCAGTTACAGAAGACTCATTCAAAGAGAAGCCAAATAAAGACCTAGGTGCCCTTGCTGAGGGGTACCTTGTTAAGCTCGGTTTCAAGGAATATTCTCCCAAACACCCCGATATAATGCTCAACAGGACAGTTTCAATTGGAGAGAACACATGGGGAAAGGACGTCAAGGAAGTAGAGGATGGCTATGCAATTTTGGCAGCTTCTGAGGGAAATCCGGGCCATCCAGTGCTCGTGAGAACTGACAAGAAGG
>JAMOPD010000243.1 GCA_027064745.1 Thermococcaceae archaeon | reverse complement strand
GTATTTAATAGATAATCAAGGACGCTCCAAGTATCCGCTTTGAACTATGACTTGGAGGTGCTAACACTTTGTGAGAAGTTGCTAAAGAAACTCAATATAGACTCAAAAATTTACCTACACCGCAAAAAAGGCACTCCAGTGAACATTAGAGGCAAAATGTACCAATACAACTCTGACTTGTACAGAATAACAATTCTACGGAGACAGAGCGTGTTAAACTTTTACAGAGAGGTTGGATTTTCAATACAAAGAAAGCAACACAAACTGAAGGAAGCCTTGGAGTTCTTCGAAATGTTCAAAAGAGAGCGTCAATGTACAGATATGTCTAAATAGCGGGGGGAGGATTTGAACCTCCGACCTCCGGGTTATGAGCCCGGCGGGCACTCCTAGCTGCCCCACCCCGCTGCGTGGCCCGATAAGTCCTATCGGGTGAGGGTTTATAAGCTTTACTCTTCTTAAGAGGATACTGTCAGGATAAGCTGTGAGAGTGCCTGATAATTTGGTATAACTATTAAGCGGGTCATTTGACATATTATTGGATAGCCGCCAAAACCACTCACTCACCAGCCGGTAACCCTCACTACAGTATTCAGCTTTGAGGATAGGGGATTAAGATAAAGCTTTAAACATCACTTCCTAACATTCCTCAGGTGATGAGATGCACCTGACCAAGGAAGAGGAGCTCATTTTGGCTGGAGAATATGGTTATCCTCTCCAGAAGGCCATGGAAATTCTCGTGGCCTTGGGTGAAATTTACGGTGCAGACAGGCTTATCCCAATAAAAAGTGCCCAAATAGCCGGAGTTTCCTACAAAAATCTGGGACAGGCGGGGGTGGAGTTTCTGAGGGATTGGGCTGATGCCGGGGCCAAAGTTTCTGTCTATACCACCCTCAACCCTGCAGGGATTGGAGATGAGGACTTTATGGAAAAGCAGAAGGAAGTTCTAGAAATTTATAGAAAGATGGGCGTGGAGATAACTTCCACTTGCACGCCCTACTATGGTGCAAATCTTCCAAAGTTCGGCGACCACATAGCATGGAGTGAAAGCTCTGCTGTCAGCTTTGCCAACTCTGTTATTGGTGCGAGAACAAACCGTGAGGGTGGTCCTTCAAGCCTAGCTGCTGCAATAGTCGGTAAAACACCCAACTATGGTCTTCATCTAGATGAAAACAGGAAGGCAACAGTGATTGTCGATGTTCAGACAAATATGAGAGGTTTTCTTGACTATGGCCTTCTCGGATATCATCTTGGTAAAGCACTTGGAAGTGATGTTCCCTATATAAGGGGAATCAAACCTGAGAGAATTGAATATCTCAAAGAACTCGGTGCATCGATGGCAGCCACAGGTTCAGTCGCTCTCTATCATGTGGAAAGAGAAACTCCAGAGTATAAAAATGCAGTCGTGGATAAGCTTGAAAAAATATCAGTTGAAAAAAGAGATTTAGATGAGATCAGGGAGAGATTCAATTCAGGATGGGACAAAATTGATCTCATATTGATTGGCTGTCCCCATGTATCCCTTCAGGAAGTCAAGGAAATAGCAGAACTGCTTAGAATGCGCGGAAAGCCCCTCAAAATACCCCTTTATATAACCGCAAGTAGGGCAGTTAAGGCTCTAGCAGATTCCTTGGGATACACAGAAATAATTGAGCGCTACAACGGAAGAATACTTCCGGACAGCTGTCTCGTTGTGTCCCCAATTAAAGAGTGGTTCAATGGCATAGCAACTAACAGTGGAAAATCGGCGTTTTACTTTGCATCCTTTGGATTTGAAATCAAACTTGAGGATGCTGAGAAGCTTATAATGGAGGCGCCTTAAATGAAGCTTAAGGGAAGAAAAATAGTTGGTGGCAGAGCTCGGGGAATAGCACTCGTTTCAAAGAAACCTTTATCCTTTTTAGGGGGAGTTGATCCGGAAACTGGTGTGGTTATAGATGCAGAGAGTGACATAAGAGGAGAAAGCATCAAGGATAAAATACTTGTGTTCCCGAGAGGTAAGGGTTCTACAGTAGGCTCCTACGTTATATATCAGCTGAAAAAGAATGGAGTTGCTCCAAGAGCT
>JAMOPD010000242.1 GCA_027064745.1 Thermococcaceae archaeon | reverse complement strand
GATCTCGGCGGGCACGACATCGGTTTCAGAGTGGTGGTTAGCGCTCTTCTCCATCGCCTCCTCTATCCTAGCACGCTTCTCTGGTGACAGCCACTTCATAATCTTCTTTAGTGGCTTCTTGTTAATGCCTATTGGTATGAAGACACGATAGTAGACCCTGCCGGGATATTTTTTAATCTCCTTTGTCCTGACATATGCATGAATGCCGACGCTAGCGAAAGCATAGAGGAGATGGTAAGCAAGTTCCTCACTAGCAGTAGCAATTTCTATAACGTAATCTTTAGTACATATATAGCCATCACCATCAATAATACCAGCAAGAAACGCAAAACGCCATTCTTCGCTCATGCCCCAGAAGACATCGGGGATTTTATTTGTTTTTGCAGTCTTCACCCCGATGATGTTTCTGACTAGTTTATTATCTGGTGCCTTAATCGAGATAATTCTAATGTGCGGTTTCTTTTTGTGTACTTTGACGGAGTAGTTTATTCCAAGTCTATTTATGTACCCCAACACTGTTTCTAGCTGAGAGCCAACTTGTTGGTAGAAGTTTACATTTGTCATTGAAGCTTCTGCTATCATGAAGCCAAGGAAGTAACCATATTCTGGCTGTGAAATCTTTTCATTGTACCCTCCCTTACTTTCAGGTAACGACAGGCTTCTGAGATACGGTACATATACTTTCTTCCCAAGTATATCGCTAGGTCTTACTGGTTTGAGGTTGATTGAAAATCTATCATTATCATCGCCAACATTCCACACTAGTAAGCTGTGGTCTGATGTAACGGTAACTGTACGTCCCGTCTTTGTTCTTATCTTATACACTTTACCGTTGTGTTTGTGCCTTATCAAATATTTGGGTTTAACCCAACGTATTCCACTTCCTGATAACGTTAAAATCTCGATTCCAGGGTCTTCAATTATTTCCATATCTTCAAGTCTCTTTACTTGTGCAACTATATCAGATGTGAGTTCCTGCCACAGCTCGTTAAACGATAGTAGCCTTATTTTGTTCCTTAGTCTCACGAGAACTCTATCATCACCTATAAGGCTCTTTCCTGTGGCCATCCCGCCTAGTATCATTATGAAGCCTTGGGATTCGGCTAGTAGCCATAGGTATGCAGCCATGAGTGGTGAGAGGGTTCCTGAGGATACGAGTTGTGGTAGGCTTATTGGGTTTTTTACTGCCATTCTTATTACGAAGCTTGTGCCTTTTCTTGAGACTTCTTTTCCGAGCGAGATTGCTATTCGGTGTCCTTCGGGGAGAACTCCTTCTACCATGGGGTGGGCGGGGGATAGGGGTTTGCCAGCTTTTCTTGCAAGAGCCTTTGCTATTCTGGCGGCTTTTGCCTCGTCGAGCACAATGTTCGTATCTGTCCAGCCCTCACTAACCATTCTGTGGTATACTGTAACGTTTGTTCTCCCTCCGTTGAAGGCTATTTCCTCAATGTGAGGATCTTTGTAAACAGGGTATAGCGGCCCTAATCCGGACAGGATCTTCTTTGCATAATACTCGACAACAGGGTCTTCAGTAGGTTCTAGAGGAGTGTTTCTTTCGTTTTTACAGTACATTAGTGCTCTCATAGATGCTTTTGCCAGGATCTCATTGTCAAGCTTAGGCTCGCTAACACAGTACGTAACTTGCCCATTACAATCCAGTATCCTTATGCGAACCACATTCTCGATCTCATATTCGTGAAGAACCTCACCTTCCACAAAACACTCAATGGGTTGTATGAAGTCTGGGTCAGGAAGGAAGTCAGGATCGAGAACACGAGTTTGATTTGTGTTTGGAAAAAGTTTTTCAAAAAAACTCTTGGTTTTAGGAGCCAAGCTGGACCCCCCGCTCACCTGGCGTTTTGCTTTACGATACGGTCACGGAAACCGGCTTGGAAACATAGGTCTTGCCGTTAACCGTGTACTCAACAACAGCATAGAGATTCGGAGACAATGGGGCATCAGCTAGATCGCTACCGCTAATACCTTCTCCTGGCGGCAAAACGATGTTGTTCAGACTGATGATGTGGAAAACGTTTTCTCCAGCAAACACCTTTATGTCCGTAAGATTCACGGA
>JAMOPD010000241.1 GCA_027064745.1 Thermococcaceae archaeon | reverse complement strand
TAAAGTAGGTCTTGCTGAGGTTATTATTAATGATCTCATGAAGTACAAGGTCACATCGTTTGTGGCAGCGAATTCTGCGATGTTTAAAGATATCAATGGGCTTTTAGCTCGGAATGCTGACAACGTTCTGAAGTTCTTCAAGAGAGATAATAAAATCTACTTTATGAAATTTAAAGGAAAAACCCTGAATGAAGAAATCTTCTTCCACTTTCCGAAAGAGCTTTTCCAGAGCACGAAAAAGGAAGTAGCTGAAAGGACATCGAAGATAATAAGGGAAAAGAAGGCGATGTGAATACTTTCGGGTGAGCTCCCTGTGTTATAGGAAGATAGCTTTTTAGTCATATTTCTTCCTGGTGGCCTCATCGCAGAGAACATACTTCAGTTTTTTCTCCCAATCAGGTGAGTCCCATGTGCCTAAGGCTTTGTGGGTTGTGTAGTATTTCTGTGGAATAGGATGAGTTCCAAGAACAACCTTAAGACCGTATTTTTCCTCGATGAATTGTTTGAAGTAATCTACCCAAGGACACGGGGGATACCCCACCAGAAAGCCCGTTGCAAGATGTATAACCTCAGCACCGTTCTTCTTCATCTCTGCTGGAGCATATTCAATGTTTCCTCCAGGACAGCCCCCACATGTAGTATATCCAACTACTTCGACTTCTTGATCCTTATATATGCTGAAGGCCCCCTCGCGCTCTCTCAATGCCCTAAAACATTTGCCGCCCGCGCAGGTGCGATAGCGGTCGCAAATTATAATTCCAATCTTCACCATTTTCGACATCTCCCTAAAGGCTTAAACATGCATCTTAATAACAAACTTGGCTTAAACTTTTTGCTTGGGTGCTGTTTCATCCCTAATACTCATTCTCCAGTTTTTGCACCAGTTTCTTGGCTATCTCCATGATGGCTTTTGCTGCGGGGGTGTTTTCATAAAGGATTATTGGTATTCCAACATCGCTTGCTTCTCTTGCCTTCAGGTCTACGGGTATCTTCCCTAGGAAGTCTACTCCTTCTTTCTGAGCGAGCTTTTCACCGCCGCCTTCTCCGAAGAGGTCTATTTTATTACCACAGTAGGGGCATATGAGGTAACTCATGTTTTCAATAACGGTAATGTAAGGGACTTCCATTTGCTTCATCATGTTAACAGCCTTTCCAGTATCAAGCAGGGCAACTTCCTGAGGAGTCGTCACTATTATGGCAGCATCAAGCCTTAAACTCTGCACAACAGTCAAAATCTCATCACCAGTCCCCGGAGGGAAATCCACAACGAAGAAATCCAGCTCATCCCATTTTGTGTCTCCTAAAAGTTGCCAGATTGCTTTTGTTACAAGAGGCCCGCGCCATATTACAGGCTGATCTTCGCCAACAATGAAACCAAGAGTCATAACTTTCATAGGAACTGTTTTTCCGTTAAAGTCCGTTTCTGGAGGTATCATCTCAAAGCGACCATCTTCAGTTTTCTCTGCTAGGACATCGATACTTTCCAGTCCGACCATTTTAGCAATATCAGGTCCGTGGATATCTGCATCCAAAAGGCCAACTCTATAACCTTCTTTTGCAAGAGCCGTTGCTAAATTAACAGCTACTGTAGATTTACCTACACCACCCTTACCGCTTAAAACTGCTATTTTGTACTTCCATCTGGACTCTTTTTTCTTGATTCTCTCCTTTACAGTTTGAAGTGCGTCTATGGCTTTTCCCTCCTCTGCCATTTCCACCACCAAAATCAGCTTTGCTTAACTCACGAAAAAGCTTTCGATGCTTTAGCCCCTGGTTATACCCAAAATTGGCCAATAATGTTTATAAGATTTTTTTGCATATGCACAGATGGTGATGACCATGCCAAGAGGGTGGGGTAGAAGGAGAGGAGGATTTGGCAGGAGCAGATGGGTTGGCCATTGGCCAGGAAATGGACGTTTTAGCTACTTGCCACCGTGGCAGAGACCGGGATGGGTTTATGGAAGAGCTCACTGGATATATAGAACGCCAATTGGATACACTTACTATTGAACTTTTACTATTTTTCAGTGTTACCCCTTTACAAACCTTCCGTCATCCCTTGTTTTTGGAAGCTT
>JAMOPD010000240.1 GCA_027064745.1 Thermococcaceae archaeon | reverse complement strand
CCTCGTGGCCCGGGGCGTCTATGAACGAAACGCGCCTCTCGAACTCGGTTTCGTGGCCGCAGTAGGGACACACCGGCGAGCTGGAGTACCTTCCGCAGTTCGGGCACTTCCTTATCTCCGCGTCGGCGAAGCCTATCTTGATTGTGATGCCCCTTCTCAGCTCCTCACTGTGAGTGTCCGTCCATATTCCGGTTAGAGCCTTCGTGAGGGTTGTTTTACCGTGATCAACGTGACCAACCATTCCGATGTTGACTTCAGCCTGTCTGAACTCTTTCTTCTTAGCCATCTACTCTCACCCCTAAGAAGTAGAAATAGTGGGCGCTTATTAAGGTTTCTTCATTTCTCATGATGCAGGGATTATTGTATCCTGTTGGGCCTGGTGGTGGGCTAGGATGGAATCATGAGGGACTTTTGCAAATGGCCGCAGGAGAACAAACTCTTGGAGGAGTATGAGGTCATCCCGATTTCGTCCACCCTTTGATGTCTCCGTCTGTTGTGAAAACCCAGCTCCCTGTGAGAAGTGGGAATAATTAGAGAGAAAAGGTCATCGGCAGTATTTTCTGGCCCTTAAACCATTTATTTTCCGATCTTTTTCAGAATCACAGCCAGAGCGAGTTCTATTAACAGTCCCAGGAGCGTGAAGTATTCCCTTCTCATGTTAACAATAAAAGCTAAGCCAAGCCAGAGGAGCGTGAAGAGACCTATTGCGGCGACGTCCCTCTTTGGAACACTCCCCTCGAGGTATCCACCCGGTACGACCATGTACGACCATGAACACGGTCTCGCCGACTTGAGTCCACATACATTGCCGAGTCACCTCACGTGGAGAATAAATGCAAATGCCACCAAGAAAAGAAAAAGGAAGTAAGTGAGGGAAGTGTGGGGTTCAAGCGTTTCATAGTTCGCTTCAAAGAGGCATAGGGATAAGGATCAAAAATACCAAAAGTCCAGCCAAGGTGCAGGACAGAGTGGACAATATGTATGATTTTCTCTTGGCACTAATCCATTTGCTTAGTAATATCATTGTCAAGATTAACCCAAGCATTAGAGTTACTTGCTCAACAATTATCCTAAACGGAACCCAGTCATTGTGGAAAAGTCTCAGTATAGAGCTCATCAAGCCGGCTAATGCGAGGGGTATTGTTGACTTCAAGTAGATTTCCAAGCTGGGTAAAGTCTTTAGAATTAGTCTAAGTATTCCCAAAAAGAATGCAGATTGAAGGGCAAACCTCAATCCTGCCACTAGCACAGCTAACCATATTCGCGAAAGCTCACCATTCAAGACAACAATCATCCAGTAAAACCCTGTGATCTGATATGAGTAAATAATAATACCCCATAAGAACAGATAAATGAACCAAAGGAATAATCTACTGAGTGTTCTCATTATCCTCCCCCCGAAGATTTTTGTGCTCCCTAAAGAATGTTCTCACAGCATTAACCAAAAATGCAACAAATAATGATGCTGGAATCCACCACATGCTATGCCATTGTTCAAGGTAGGAATTCCTGTAAATTAAAAACCATAATCCTGCACCAAATAATTCACCTATCAAGAAAAGCACATTTCCGCGGAAGGTGGAGAACGAATGGTACTTTAAATCTATAAATTTTATAAGAAATACTCCCATCAGTGCCGTTAGCAATGTTGTCGAGACTAAAACACCACATAAAAAAGAAAGAAAAAACGCAATCATTTTTACACCTCCTTGAATATCACAACATCTACATTATAACCACTCAAAAGCAAACCAATTATATCAACTAATGCACTAGTGCTACCCTTAGTAACAAATTCTAGTAACTTTTTACCTTTGTTTGTAAGCCTGCCTTTAATTCCAAGTTTTTCAAGTAGAGTGTCTAGAATTGGCCATTCTGTCATTCCAAGAGTTATAATTCCATGAGTTCCATACCCAGCATCAAATTTCACATCCATCGTCCACCATCCACCTAGGCTAACCCAACTATCATAATTTGCAACAACTATTTTGTATCTGTAATTACCAATTCCAAGAGACCTCATGGAGTATAGTTTAAAATTGTCTCCGTTAAATGAATATGTGGTCATATCAGGCATTATTGTTACAGTGAGATAACCACA
>JAMOPD010000239.1 GCA_027064745.1 Thermococcaceae archaeon | reverse complement strand
AGATGCAAAAAGAAGAAGGGCTTGAAGTTGAGATCTTATCACCAAAGATGGTAAAAGAAAGGTACCCTTACATAAACACAGAAGGAATCGTTCTTGCAACATTTGGTCCAACAGATGGGCACGCAAATCCCCATCTTGCAAATTTTGGATACATCTTCGCTGCAAAAAAGATGGGAGTAGATGTTTACACCCATACAGAGGTTGAGGATATAGATGTTGTAAATAAAAAAATTGTTGGAATAAAGACAACGGCGGGGTACTTTAAGTGTGAAACTGTTGTGAACGCAGCAGGAGGGTGGTCAAGAGAAGTAGGAAAGATGGTGGGGATAGAATTTCCGACGACGAGCTATCGCCATCAAGTATTTGTCACAGAAGCTCTTGAGGATTTCTTCCCATTTATGGCTATATCTTTTGACAGAAACTTCTACATGCGCCAGACAAAACACGGGCAGTTCATAATGGGTATGGGAGATCCCGATGAAAGGCCTGGTATGAACCGTGATGTATCCTTCCGCTTTGAAAAAGAAATGGCAAAAAAGATGGTTAAGATCTTTCCATTCCTTGAAAACACAAGGATAATCCGTCACTGGGCAGGATGCTACAACATGTCTCCAGATGCCCAGCCTATAATTGGATGCTCTAAGGATGTGGACGGCTTCTGCTACGCCATAGGATTCTCAGGGCATGGTTTCATGCTTGCACCAGCTGTTGGAGAGGCAATGGCACAGAAAATACTCTTTGGAGGATCAAAAGAGGTGGAGATAGATTACCTCGATATGGACAGGTTCAAAGGAAAGAAATTTGAGGTTGAAGGGAATGTAGTGTAAAAAGCCCCTGCACGGGGCTTTTTATTATGTGAAGAATTCTGATCAGTACCTTATTCTTGGATCTATCAACGCATTAATAATATCCACAATTATACTCACCACAATTATAATAAGCGCAAAGAAAACAACTGTTCCCTGTATGGCTGGAAAATCTCTGTATCTTATTCTCAATACGAGGAAACTTCCCATTCCAGGCCAGGAAAAAGTTGTTTCTGTGAGGACAGCACCACCAAGAAGCAATGCAAATTGGAGCCCCATCATCGTCATTATCGGAACAAGAGCATTTTTGAGAGCATGCTTGTATTTTACATCCCTTTCTTTTATTCCCCTTGCCCTTGCAGCCTTTACGAAATCCTGACCATACATCAAAACTGCGTTGTTTCTTACCATTCTTAAGAAAATACTTGATATAACAAGACCAAGCGTTACACCGGGAAGTATCAAATGCTTTAAGACATCAACAAAAGCTTCCCAATTTCCCTGAATCAAGGAATCTATTAAATAAAGTCCCGTTATTGGTTTCAAATCAACAAATGCAGAAATTCTTCCACCGACAGGAAGCCACCTAAGATAAGCTCCAAATATGAGTTGCATCATTAAGCCAAGCCAAAACACCGGTATTGCATAAAGAAGAATAGCGAATATCCTTGCAGATACATCTATAGCTTTATCTTTCTTTCTTGCTGCCTCTGCACCCCAGAATATACCTATGGTAACCGCCACAACGAAGGCGAATAAAGTCAACTCCAAAGTTGCTGGGAATTTATCCATTATTTCACTTAGAACGGGTCTTCCCGTCAAAGTTGACTTTCCAAAATCGCCTTTAAAAAGGTTTTTCAGATAATCAAAATATTGAAGCCACAAAGGCTTATCAAGACCAAGTTCATGCCTGAGTTGATTAATTACCTCTATGCTTGCTTTACCTCCAAGTATCGCAGCTACTGGGTCACCCGGCATGATCCTTAATATAAAGAATATTATCGTTAATATAATAAAAAGCATCGGTATAGCTAATATAATCCTTGTAACTATATACTGCTTCAAAGACATATCATCACTCCTTGAAAGTTTTTAAAAACCCCCACCCCCAAGGGGTGAGGGAGAGTCCACATTATTTCTCTATAATGTAGTACCTGAATATCTGAGTTGGTTCAAGGAGTATTCCTTTCACGTTCGGCTGTGCAGCAGCTGTTGCAACTCCCTGCCAAAGTGGAAGGAATGGAACATCTTTTGCCATCTTCTCTTGAATTACATCGTAGAATGCCGTTCTTACAC
>JAMOPD010000238.1 GCA_027064745.1 Thermococcaceae archaeon | reverse complement strand
GGGAGTTTCTTACTGTGCAACCTGCGACGGTCCGCTCTTCAAGGGCAAGAAGGTCATAGTCGTCGGTGGGGGCAACACGGCACTTCAGGAGGCCCTCTATCTGAAGAGCATCGGGGTTGACGTGACCCTCGTCCACAGGCGCGATAAGTTCAGGGCCGACAAGATACTCCAGGACCGCTTTAAGGAGAGCGGTATTCCGGCGATACTCAACACAGTCGTGACCGAGATAATCGGGAAGGACAAGGTCGAGGCGGTGAGGCTGAAGAACCGCGTGACCGGTGAGGAGAGGGAAATGAAGGTGGACGGAGTGTTCATCTTCATCGGCTACGAGCCCAAGACGGACTTCGTCAAGCACCTCGGCATAACCGACGAGTACGGCTACATCCCGGTGGACATGTACATGCGCACGAAGGTGAAGGGAATCTTTGCCGCGGGAGACATAACCAACGTCTTCAAGCAGATAGCCGTCGCGGTCGGTCAGGGAGCGATAGCGGCAAACTCCGCCAAGGAGCTCCTCGAGGAATGGAACTCAAAGGTCGTGGAGTGAGGTTTTGAGTATAGTAGCAAATAAAAACATCCTTTTCTAAATTTTCAATGGGAAACTATATGCCAAGCCACAAACTCCACCGCAAATGGGCTGAAGAATACGGTTTCGATGGAGAGATTGCCAACGAAATAGACAGAATAATAGATGACAGAAAACACCATGATTCCGTTAAGGTCATGGTTACCAATATGATAGCCATGGAAGCCGTTGCAATGCTGATAAATGGAGTACCCCCTGAGAAAGCCAAAAGCACCCTCGTAAGAATGTCCAAGATGTTCCCCAAGAAAGTAAGAGACTATGCTGAAATCCTGTTTACAGAGCGTGACACAACAGGCATGAAGGTCATTAAACAAATATACGATGAATACGGTCCAGATGGACTGAAAATTGCAGTGTTGCACATAACTCTCGATTACATCGAGCAGCTTTATCTCAGAGGGTATACTGAGGAAGAAATAGCCTATAAACTCAAACATGGCAAAAAGGAGAGAATTGACTATCTGCTCAAGGAAGCAGGCCTCGATACGTTTATTGAGGAAAATCTTGGGAGGATACTCCAAGATATTAAAGCCTCAAAGAGGCCATCCAGAGCCATGAAGGAAGATCAAAAAGAATACATGAGAATATTGGACGTTCTGAACAAGCAAAATGTTTCAGTCCTAGTTATCAATGGCACTCCCTATCCTTTATCGACAGGCATAAGGAAGCTCCAATCGATAATTAAAAAGGGAGGGTGGGCAACCGTTGGATTAGTTAAGCGGGAACATATCTTTAGGGAGAAAAAGACATCAAAACTCCACAGGCCCACAGGACTCTTCTATAATGATTACCATGAGAATATGAGCCTAATGCAGCTCCGTGAAGTATTCAGACCAGAGTATGGCTGGAATATGGCTGTGAAGTATAACAAAGGGGGCACAAAGACAGTCTACTTCTACCAAGATGAAAGAATAATAAAACGTTTGGAAGAGTTACTTGATTTATAGTTTTTCCACTATCATCTCCATCAACTTCTTATCGGGCTTCCCATAGACGAATGTGGAGAGCAAGTAATCCATTTCAGTTTTGCTTAGCCCGAAGACCTCTCTCGCTATCGTCGCCTCAAGCTCCGCCCTGATTTCCCTGCGCTCATCTTCATCCGTGATTTCCTCGGCTTTCAGTCCAAGTTCTCTGGCCATGTCATCGTAGTGGTCTCTTCTGTAGAGGAGCTTAAAGGCGAGTTCAACTATTTTCGCCTTCGTTTCGGGCTTTGCCTCCGGAATCGGGAGCTCGTAGAGGAAGAACATGGTTAGGTTGGCTGAAACCCTCTGCCTTATGTAGTAGTCGAGGACGAAGCTGTTGAGGAGTGCCATGAGGTAGAGGGTTTCCTCGTACGGTATCCTCTCCTGGACAATCCTTCCATCGCGGATTGCGTAGCGGAATGGCTTGAAGTAGTTTAGGGAGTGTCCCATGAAGACCTTCTTAGGCAGAACCGTGCTTATCAGCGTCCTCTCATCGGTGGAGCGGGCTATCGCCCTGTAAGCTAATCTGTACTCCTCGTAGTCGAGCCGGAAAAT
>JAMOPD010000237.1 GCA_027064745.1 Thermococcaceae archaeon | reverse complement strand
TATCAACAAGTTCGAACGGCCAGGTTTGGGCGTAGTCGGCTGTATTTTCAACCGTAATGTAAACCATCGTCCAATCACCCTGATCAATCTCCCCCGGAAACGTGCTCTTTTTCTCTTTCCTGTAGATGTCATCAAATACATTACCGCGAGGGTTGTAGTAATATCAACAGGAACAATAACCCGCCAGAAGAACTCTTTGGAAGATTGTGGATTCAATGCAAAGAGGGGAATCGAAATTAACATAAAAATTGAGACAAATTGCCTAACCCGCCCGCGCACTCCTCTTAAAAAGTCATACACGAGGTCAAGACCGAGCCTCCAATAGATGCCTTCATGAACTCTGTCTGCAATGTTATCCAAAGCGATCCATATAAGATAGACGAGAAGTACTCCTATCAAATCACCTATGACAACTAAAATCATATCCTGAGGACCATATAATAGAACACCAGCAAAAATAAAAAGGAAAACCATCCCGGAGAGGATATATTTAGATTTTCTGCCGATCATGGTTCTTCCCCTCATATGCGCTCCAGTATATACGGCTTTATGAACCCATTCCAAACAAATGCCCACGCATCAAAACCAGACTTAATATTCAACCGAAGGCCAGATATTTTAAGTGACCCCATTGAGAAACTGATTGCAGTATTTGGATCTACGAACGCCATTCCTCCGCTGAGTAAGTAATCCGCCGCAACGGTTTTTGTGTCCATTGTGACTTTTGTTGTGGTTTGAACTTCGCTGTCAAAGTGCTTCCATTTGCTTCCGTCGTAACTGTAGCCGAGGCTGTATTTGAAGTTTACAGTCACGTACTCACCATCCTTGAAAACTACTTCTGTTGCATCGGCAACGCTTATTGGAACCCACGATGAAATCTCTAGCGGAAGCTTAAAGCTTACCGTCCCTTCACTTACTTTCTTTGTCTCCAGCGTTTTTAGACTTCCTGAACTCTGTAGAGATGATGTAAATAACGTATATCGCAGTTAGAACAACTGCTTGTATTCCGAAAATTATATGGTACCATGCCACAATTGCCAGGGGTGGTGCCAGCACTATTGTTAAGGTTTTTAGTGGGCTCTCTTAATCGTAGATCCTCCGTTAACTCTCTCAGAAAAATGAGCACGCTGTCGATCTTAAGCAACGGCAGGAACAGCCATGCCAGCCACAGAATCGCTGCGAGACCCCCTAAAAACTCCATCCCTGCTATCACTGCTGCTATCGACAGCCATAAAGGAGCAAAGACCTTTACTTCAAATCCAAAACGCTCATCCTCCCACCACGGGAGTATTATAATCAGTGCCGTTAAATACAGGTTCAGCTGAAGCAATGGATAGGCAGTTTCTGAGTAGTTGTCTCCAGTGGAAAATAAATAAACCAAGGAGAGCAGGCCGATAGCGGTTGGAATGTACCTGAGCGGTCTTTTCATGATATCAGCTCCTGACTGTTTTATCTCTGATGACGTTCTGGTGGCCGGTTTCCTCTTCGTGTGGCATCATTTTAAGAAGATGCCTCAGTGTGAGGAAGTACACCAGCAACAGTCCTTCCCCGGCAAAAAGCAGTTCTGGTTTGTTGTGGAGTTCTATTAAAACGCTGATCCCGATTGAAATTGGGTAGATTGCCTCTAAATATACACTCTTGGCAATGTTAAACCCATAGAGGATAGTGGAGACTATGAGGGGCAGCGTAATGGCCCAGTTATGAGTAAATATCCATGCGGCACCTAAGATTATGAGGAATATTAGGAAAGTGCCTTCCCTATAGTTAAGTGTCACTTTCTCCCATGGCTTTCTTTCGGCTATCAAGAGGCTCCACACATCGTAAACTATTGAACCTGCCGGAACCAAGTAATAAACCCATACGAACCATAGTGGGACCACCATAATTGCTTCCCTGTGGGATAGCAAATAGTTCCCGATCACCATTACGCTTGGAACAAAAATGGAAAAAGAGACTACAAACAGCAGAAGCCATCTCTGTTTTAGTGTTTCCACCATAGCACCCACCCCAAAACTTCTTTAAAAACTCCGACGGCTTCTTTTCCTGCTTCTCCAGCTTTTGACATGTCCTTTGCTAGAAGCACTCCCTTGAGACCCTCTCCACTTCCTTTAAATAG
>JAMOPD010000236.1 GCA_027064745.1 Thermococcaceae archaeon | reverse complement strand
AAGAAGATGCGAGTGTCTTAGATGCATTAACAAAGATGAAACGCTACAGAACACAGGTTTTAGCTATTGTTGCTGGTGATAAACTCATAAGTGAGATAAGCCTTAGAATTCTCATAAATGAACTTTTAAGACTGCTCAGGGTAGGTGGTACGACATGGAGCCAACATGGATATTCTTCACAATCGGAATCGCATTGATACTGGCGAAAATTGGAGACAGTATTATAGAGAGGTTTGAGCTTCCAGGTGTCCTAGGTGAGCTTCTGATGGGTATGATACTTGGAAATATTGTCTATTTTGGACTGGTGAGCTCTCAGTACCTTCCTATAACCGTAAACACTAGTGAGGTCATGGACTTCCTTGCCAAACTCGGCATAATATTTCTGCTTTTCCTCGGTGCCCTTGATACAGATATAAGCATGCTGAAGAAAACAGGAGTAACCGCGACAATCTCGACAGTTCTCGGGGTTTTCGTTCCGCTGATTCTCGGCTGGTTTGTGCTCATGAAGATGGGATATCCAAGCAGGGAGGCATTTGCTGGAGGAGTTCTGCTAACCGCCACAAGCATCGGGCTAACCGTCAGGGTCATGATGGATCTTGGGGTCCTGAGGAGTGAAGTTGGGGCCGCGTCTTTGAGTGCAAGTGTTATGGATGATTTTCTCGGCATAGCTCTCGTCATATTTGCTGTTGGGAGCGGTAGCCTCACTGGTCTTGGAGTTAAAATAGCAATTTTCTTCCTGATAACTGGAGTTATTGGGTGGTTTGTTATTGATTATTATCTCAAATTTGCCGAGAGGCTTCATGTTGAGAAAGGAATTCTCGGCCTTGCCATTGGTCTTATGTTTCTATTTGCAGCGCTCGCTGAAAACTGGTTTGCGGCGGCTATTGAAGGATCATTCATGGCAGGCCTCATTCTGGCAAAGTTGCCAGAAGGTAAAAAGCTAATGGAAGACGTGAGGGCGATAGGATATGGCTTTCTGATTCCGATTTTCTTTGTGCACACTGGTGCTATGCTTAATCTCAAGGTATTTGAGAGCTATTCCGCCCTGACTCTGGCGGCGGTCCTCACGGTGATTGCGGTTGTGGGCAAAGTCCTCGGTAGGGGCTTCGGGGCATGGATAACGGCATGGGGTAGGGGAAGGGCATTTCTCTTGACACCAAGAAACTTTAAGATGTCTCTCCAAATGGGCATTGGATCAATTCCGAGAACTGAAGTGGCCCTCGTTGATCTAATGGTCGCGATTCATGGAAAGGCAATACCTCCCGCTGATGCTCCCAAGTTTATCGCAGCAACACTTATATTTATTACAATCTCAGTGCTTGTAACACCTCCTCTGCTCAAGTGGGCTTTCAAAGAAGATATTGAAAAAACTGTGGAGAGTAAGGTCAACAGCAAAGTTGAACGTATACAGGAGACGAAACAGAGAATAAAAGAGCTCAGGAAGTGAGTTTTTCCCTTTCAAATTCTACAAAGTTTGGCACTCCAACGAATTTTTGTTGTTTATTAATATCATCGGCGTTCCAGAGATGTCTCTGTCCTCAGGAGTTGGCACGCTGAGCTCCCTCGTGATAACGCTATCATACTTCTGCTCAAGCCCATAGAGACAGCCTGGGGAGTTTATGACTTCGATGATGATTTTCCTCTTTGGCTTAACCTCTATCATTCCAGCCTTCTTCATGAGTTCAAGCATCTTTTTCTCCGTATTATCTCAAGCTCGTCATGTTCATCCCCTACAGAGAAAATAATAGGGGGTTAAAAAGAAATTTATGAAAGAATCTTCATTATTCCTAAAAAACACCGCTTCCAATTCCACAAATTCTGGCAAACGGACAGTCCTCACATTCTGCTGTGTACGGCCTAAGATAGGGTTCACCCTTGACGGCCTTCGTGATCTCCTTCGCCTTCTCCATGGCTTTGTCGTCCCCTTCTAAGACGAGGGTGACACTTCCTTCTGCTCCACCTGCTCCACCTGCCGCTATCGGAATCGCCTCCACATCTGCCAAAATTCTGTACGCCTCGACCTCGGTGACAGGATGTGCATGAGGTATCGGTACGAGTGCCGCGTATAATCCTGTTCCCCAGTCGAAGGAGTAGATACCAGTGAGCTTGGCAGCCTCTTCAACCGGCGTCGGCACGAACTTCTCAAGGCTCACCGGCGTTATCGTGAAGACACCCTTAGTTATCGTCCAGCCGAAGGTCTTGCCTATCGTCCCGCCGTCGGGAGCCGCTGCAAAAACTGCAACGTTCCAGTTGATGTCTATAGCGTTGGCGCCCTTGATGAAGACGTCCTTTGGCCCCATATGCTTGAGAGCCTCTAAGGGGTCATCGAAACATTTGCCTTTGTAAAGGACGAGATGCTTTGGCCATGTTTCCTTTCGAGTTACACATGTCCGTCCCTTGCTGATAACGCCAACGGTCCATTTTTCCTTTTCCAGCTTCTCTCCGAGTATCTCCTCGACCACATAGGCGGTTGTTGTGCCAGTGGCTATGTATACAAATCCATTTTTAAGAGCATTCTGAACTTCATCGAGGGCCGTAATCGCTTTGGCAATCAGCCGTTTGCTCTCAGGAGGAGTTAAAGTGACTAAAGCCCTTTTCATAGCTACCACCACACTTAGATGGGTATCGAAAACATATTAAGGTTTTGGAACAGAATGTTCCTAAGGGCAAACAATGAGAACTCCAGAATTTTTCAGTTTCTGGTATTATTGGATGTGTAGTCTTTTAGCTTTTCGCGGCATGGGGTATATACAAAAATCCATGGTTTAGCTTCTTCCACAATGCTCTAAGTGATTTAGGTGCCACGATACTGTCAGGATAATTAATAGTCTGCTTAATATTTACTGGATTTATTATCAAGCGCTCTTACAGGCTACCCTGACAGTATGGGTGCCACATCTGCAAATTCACTATGTTATGGGTAGATTCTCAGTGCAATACTCATGATGGTATTCTCAATCTATCTCCTATTGTTATCCAAAAATAAACTTTAAACTGTCGGAGCGGCATATATCAGCATTTCTGCAGTATTTTTGGCTCTATTGGAATATTCCACTCTGGAACAAAACCTCATACTTTCATTTCCACATACTTCTTTGTCCAGTTTTTCATTGGAATGCTGGTGTTCGGATTGAGCAGCAAAAGAAAAATCCGAAATTCAACTCAGTTCTGGGAACGCTCATCCACTGGCCCTCTGTGGCGATGGTAGAGACTTATGAGATAATGCTGATAATGAGTTTTGTACTGTTAATTTCATTCTCCAAAGAAATCCAAACACACATGACAGTTCTTAGGATCAATTTCAGGATCTATCTGGGAGTGAAAAGAACACACATAGCCCTTTCCAAGCATCTTCAGGGAAAGTTTTACAAGTTTTGAATGGAGTTCATATTCATCAGGCTGTTTTTTGATAACTTCCTCTGCTAACTTTTTAAGTTCTGAATCCACATCTTCAAAGTCCATAATGTTTATCAAAGCTCCTCTATCCATTCTCAAATAACGGGAAACAGCCGATTGGGTTATATGAAGGAGCTCTGCTATTTTGGTTTGTTTTAGACCATTTTCATGAAGTATCTCGACAAGCCTTCGTCTGAGTGATGGATACACATAGCGTGATGCTACTTCAAATGCGTTTACCTTCATAACATTCAAATTTTATGACATGTGGCATATAAACTTTGCTGGACAAAATTGCATACTGTTAGGGTAGCCTGTAAGAGCGCTTGATAATAAATCCAGTAAATATTAAGCAGACTGTTAATTATCCTGATTGAGTAGAAAACCATAAACCGGTGCCATATGGGAGCATGGTATGGTTACTACTACCCAAATGCGACTTATATAATACCGATTAACATTACGAATCCAACAAACACTAGCATAGATGGAATTAGATTCAAGATATTAACTCCCACAGGGAAGATAAATTCGGAAATACTCCCAAATAAGACACTACCCTCCAGTAAGACAAATGTCTCACCAAAACAGAGCAGGATTCTGTCAAACAAAAGTACACGCTGTTAGTATTGAGTCAAGCACCCTACAATTGTACAATTGTAATTATATCAATAATACCCAAAATTGAGTAGAAAAGCTTAAAAATGCTCAGTATGACATGTGTCATGAAGGTGGTAAAATGACTGAAATTTTAAACAATCGTGAGTATAAGAAGGAGAGAATGAAAGAGCTCCTGAAGAAAATTCACAAGGGTGAAGATGTTGAAAAACTCAAGGAGGGATTCAAGGCGTTGCTCCAGAGCATTTCTCCGCTTGAGATTCCGATTATTGAGCAAGAACTGGTTAAAGAAGGTATTTCTGCCAGGGAAATAGCCAAGATGTGTGATATTCACGTCGAACTCTTCCGGGAAGCAGTTGCCGGAACGGAGAAAGAAGAGGAAAAAGATCTTCCGAAGGGACATCCCTTAAAAACTCTCTATGAGGAAAACAAAGAGATAATGAAAGATGCAGAAATGCTCAATTTGCATGCCTCAACACTAGCAAATACCAAAGATGAAACAATGAGAGAGGAACTTCTGGGAGTTGTCGAAGAGCTTGCTAAAAACCTTAGAGCTGTTGGATTTACACATTACAACCGGGAAGAAATGCTTCTCTTTCCATACATTGAAAGGAGAGGCATAACCGCAGTTGCAACCGTTCTGTGGACTAAACACGATGAAATAAGATACATGATTCGCCAGCTCCTTCAACTCCTAGCTAGAA
>JAMOPD010000235.1 GCA_027064745.1 Thermococcaceae archaeon | reverse complement strand
CAAGCACTCAAGGATAAAGCTGGGGAGCTTTCACGAGCTTTAATTGACATGGTTTTCAGAGAGAACAACATTCTTTATCCAACCCTTCATGCACTTCTATCCGAAGGAGAATGGAAGGCAGTAAAAATGCAGGAAAATGAAATCGGATACTACAGGGTTAAACCAGCCGAATGGAATCCCAAAATCGAGCCTCTTTATCCATGGCAGATAGATCCAGGTTTAACGGCTGAGGATATACTAAGCTTACCAAGGGAAGTGCAGGTTGCCCTCAAAGGGCAAAGTCTGGAAGCAGATAAAACACAGATTAAGAGAGAAGGAGACATTGAAATTGAAAATGGATATCTCTCAGTGAAAGAGCTGAATGCGATATTCAAACATTTGCCAGTTGATATCACTTTCATTGACAAAGACGATAGAGTTAGGTTCTTCTCTGGAGGAGACAGAATATTCACGAGAACTCCTTCAGTAATAGGAAGACCAGTTCAGCTCTGCCATCCACCGAAAAGTGTTCATATAGTAAACAAAATCCTCAGAGCATTCAAGGAAGGGAGAAAGGAGAGTGCAGAATTCTGGATACAGATGGGGCCAAAATTTGTGTACATAAAATATGTGCCTGTAAGAGATGATGAAGGTAACTATCTGGGAACACTTGAAATCACCCAAGAAATAAGTAGGTTAAAAGCCTTAGAAGGCGAGAAGAGACTACTTGATTGGAGGGATTGAGATGAGAGGAACAGATGATATATTCAAGAAAAGAGTTGAAAGGTTTCAGAAGTTGCTCAGGGAAAACGAGATAGATGGAGCAGTTATACGGACTCTTTCCACTTATATATATTTCACAGGCACTAAATGGCTTCGGCCTTCCCTCATAATCCCAGCAGAGGGGGAACCTATAGCTTATGTGGTTAAAAGAGAAGGGGAGCGTTTCAGGGAGAAGAGCTGGATAGAGAACGTGGTTGAGTTTCAAAAAGTTGAGGATTTAATGGCCGGAGTGATGAGCTGGATTGCAAAAAATGGCTATCATAGGGTTGGACTGGAATTCGGCGTCGAGAGAGATGCTTATCTACTTTTCCTCAAGCTCTTCCAAAGGTTAAATCCATCGGTGGAAGTTGTGGACATATTTGACCTTACAATGAGACTGAGAATGATAAAGGATGAGTGGGAGCTTGAGAATATAAGAAACGCTGGGAAGATTGCCCAAAAGGGCATGAAAGTAGCTGAAGAAGTTATAAATCCTGGAATTAGTGAACTTGAGATAGCGGCAGAGGTTATGAGAGAGCTTATGCTCAGCGGCAGCGAAGATCCTAAGGTCTATGTTTCAACAACCCCAAGAGCACACGCTGAACCTTTCAGAGATTTGAGGGTTGAAGAGAGTGGGGTAGTTACCGTTGTTATAGGGGCTGACTGGAACCACTATTATGCCAATATGGCAAGAACTTTCGTCTTAGGTGATCCGGGGGGAATGGTAAGAAAAGCTATTGAGATTAAAGAAAAGGCCTATGAAATAGCCCTTGAAGAGACAAGAATCGGAGTATCTTTAGCATCAGTTGAGAAGAAATTAGCTAATTTTTTCAAGGAAAATAGGTTTGGTGATGCATATATAGCCGGCTACACGCACGGAGTGGGTTTATTGATAGAAGAACCTCCAATAGCTACCATAGTGGTTCCCCAGAGAGCTCAGAAAGTTCAGGAAAACATGGTTCTAACGATAATTCATTCTCCGCTTATGATTCCTGAAGGCGCGATAAAGCATGAAGATACCTACATAATCAAAAAGAAAGAGCCTGAGAGGGTGACTTAGAATACTTCGGGTGATTCTAACTTAGGTGCACTGATTAATTTAGTCAAAGTATCCATATTACGCATTTTCTTACCCTTTTATCTGCTGATCCAGTGTAATATTCTTAAAGCTTTTATATATTTAGTAAAAATCATCCGAAAACAATATTATTTCTAAACGCATATAGCATATGGGGTGCGGGCATGAAGCCTGAAGAAGTTGTTGAGAGGTACTCTCGAGTCTTTCCAAAAGCCGCAAGGGTTACTTATGCTCCGATTGTAGGAGTTAAAGCAAAGAATGCAAAAGTGTGGGACATTGAGGGAAGGGAGTATATAGACTTTCTGAGTGATGCTGCTGTTCAAAATGTTGGTCACAACAACGAAAGAGTTGTCAAAGCAGCTATGGAGCAAACTCAAAAGTTAATACACTTTACATTTATTTATGGCTTCCCCTTAGAACCTCTCCTGCTAGCAGAAAAATTGAGGGATATCTCCCCCATCAAAAATGCAAAGATCATATTTGGACATAGTGGAAGCGATGCTAATGATGGAGCAATAAAGTTTGCACGGGCGTATACAAAGAGAAGAACAATTCTGAGCTATTTAAGGAGCTATTATGGGGCAACCTATGGAGCAATGAGTATAACCGGTCTTGATTTTGAGGTGCGCTCAATAGTAGGAGAACTCAGTGACATACATTATATTCCATACCCCAATTGCTATCGCTGTCCCTTTGGAAAGGAACCGAAAACATGCAGAATGGAGTGTGTTAGCTACCTAAAGGAGAAGTTTGAAGGAGAAGTTTATGCTGATGGTGTTGCAGCACTCTTTGCTGAACCTATACAAGGAGATGCGGGGATGGTTGTCCCACCTGCAGACTATTTCAGAAAAATCAAAAGAATTCTCGATGAGCATGGAATTCTCCTTGTTGTGGATGAGGTTCAGAGTGGAATGGGCAGGACAGGCAAATGGTTTGCCATAGAGCATTTTGATGTTACTCCAGATATAATTACGATTGCCAAACCTCTGGGTGGCGGATTCCCAATCAGTGCAGTAATCGGAAGAGAGGACGTTATGGAGGCTCTACCCCCTCTCGGTCATGCTTTCACACTGAGCGGTAATGCAGTGGCCAGCAGAGCAGCACTTGCTGTGATAGAGGAAATAGAAGAGAAAGATCTTCTAAAGAGAGCAGAAAGGCTTGGAAAATACACAAAGAAAAGGCTGGAAAATATGAAAGAGGAGCATGAGTTAATTGGTGATGTTCGTGGTATCGGTCTGATGCTCGGCGTTGACCTCGTTAAGAGCAGGGAAACGAAGGAAAGGGCATGTGAGGAGGCAAGAAAGGTGGTCTGGCGTGCCTATGAACTTGGCCTCGTTTTGGCATTTCTTCAAGGAAATGTCCTCAGGATTCAACCACCGCTAACGATTGAAAAAGATCTCCTGGATGAAGGTCTTGATAGGCTGGAACAGGCTATAGCCGACGTTGAGGAAGGGAAAGTCTCGGATGAAGTTTTAAAGAAAGTTCAAGGCTGGTAATGATTAAAATTTCATGTTCCCATTCATATCTTCTCATTTCTATTTAACAATGGGTAATTTAGGTTCTTTATATTAGATTCTACCAACAACAGCAGGAAAAATAATAAAGAGTTTAACCAATAGTTTCTGTTATCTCTTTGCTTGTGCACTGTACTTGGTTCAGCTTACAGTTCATTTTCTTTTGAAAGCCTTACCCTTCAGGGCGGGGATGCAGTAAAACCCCAAGGAATCCCTAAACCCCAAAACCTTTTTTAAACCCCTGTAACGTAATAGGACCTCAGAGAGGCCACCGTCAGATATCCCCTCCAAAGGGGTTTATCGTGTCCCTCCAGCATTAGAGGGAAAACGCCGATAGGCGTCCTCTCAAGACTACTCATTGTGGCAGTCAAAAACTCCAAAAGGTGGCCTCAAGCTATAACCCCGAACCGCTCTGCGGTGGGGGTAATGGGCCGAAGACCCGGCCTGTGGGCTGAATTGAAACCGGTAACGGGAGTAAGTGATGGGCCCACAAACTGAACCGTCCAGCGGGGAGGAAGCTAGATGTTTACACCTCTTAGGGGTTTTAATTTTTTGTTTCTATTTCCTTTCATTCAAGTTGATTCTTAGGTATTGTTGAGCCCCACGCTTTCCAATTCCTTGTTATCAGCCTCTCATTTCCTTAAATATTCCTTCGCACATTAAAAATAATGAGTGTATCCTGCATATTTATCACACTTGGGATACTACTCTATCTCATTCCTGTCAATCTCTCACCTGGAATTATACTCAGGTTCTTGATGTGTCTTTCCAAGGATATCCTTTCCTCTCATCGAAGGTTTTAATCTCACCATTTAAACTATTGAGTTATTGTTCAATGTTGAGCTTCATCCCAGTTCTCTCTGCTATCTGCAGGGCAACTTTGAGAATGTCCTCATCGCTTATGTCGAGAGTTGGCTGCTTGGCTATTCCAAAGTCGGTGACTGTGAAGCTGTGGTCAACCTTTATGCCCGCTTTCTCTATAACCTTAGTGGCACACTTCATCGGACAGCCATCGATAACGATTACCTTCCTTGCTCTCTGTCCAATCTCAAGGTGCATTTTTGAACCAGCAGCAACCGCTGTTGTGCAGCAGAGCCTTGCGTCCTGACCAGCATTAGTGAGGAGGACGCCAACTTCATGGCCTATTTTTCCGACGCTTGCTGCTCCTGAGCATGTGAATATTATATCAAGCTTCTCGGCTTCCTTGTGGCAGCTCGGAAGAAACCTAGGGAGTTTTTCCATGTCTACGTTCTCGACCATCTACCATCACCTCGGCTTAAGTCAAATAATCTACATTTAAAAGCTTTTTCAAATGAATTTGTTTTCAACTAAAGGTTTTGGTCAGGATTGTCCAGAAAATTTTAAATTACCTTCATATGAAGTTTTCTCGATGAAAATGCTCTGCCTGAGGGACATTGAATACTCGCGAGACGGCAGGAGAATCCTCCGCCCAATAAACATGAGGTTTAGGGAGGGGATGAGCTATTCGATACTCGGGCCGAACGGCGCTGGAAAATCAACAATAGCACGTATTGTGATGGGGGAGCTAAAGCCCACATCTGGTCAAATTCTCCTCGACGGCGAGGATATAACCGGGCTGAGCGTTACGGAGAGAGCAAAGCTGGGGATAAGCATGGCCTGGCAGGAGCCCGCCCGATACGAAGGGATAACTGTTCAGGAATACCTAACTCTTGGAGGAAAGCTCAGGACAAATAAAGATGAACTTCAAGAGGTTCTTGAACTCGTTGGCATGCCCTATGAGCTCTACGCCCATCGTTTTGTGGACAAAAGTTTAAGCGGCGGTGAAAGGAAGAGGGTTGAGCTTGCGTCGCTCCTCCTCCTGAAACCGAGGTATGCCATCCTTGATGAACCCGACTCAGGTCTCGACATAACGGCAGGGAAGCTGATAGAGCTTATCCTCAACCGCTTCCGGAAGTGCGGCACTACCGTAATACTCATCACCCACCATGAGGGGATTGCACTCAAGACGGAGTTCGCCTATTTTGTCTGTAGTGGAAGAATCATCAGGAGGGGCTTCTCGCGTGAGGTCGTTGACTACTACCGGAAGACCTGCAGGAGATGCTCCTTCGCGGAGGGTTGAGGATGACGATAAAAATTGACCTCACCAGGGAATACGAGGCGCTGGTTGAGGCCTACCAGCGGGAAGGTCTCGATACATCTCTTTTCGGCGACAGGATAGCGGCGATAATCATCAGCGGGGACAGAATAATCGGCCTCAACAACGTTCCGGGGGTTAAGATAAGGGGCGAGGAGATTGAGAATGGCGTTAGGGCTGATGTTAAAATCGCGGATAACATTGAGCTTCCCTTCCCCATACACCTCTGCACCGGTTATTTGAAAAGCGAAGGCTACCAGAGGGTCATCTTTGAGATTAATGTTGGCAAAAACTCTAAGGTCAGGTTCACCTCCCACTGCATCTTTCCCTACGCAAAGGACTTCACCCACGAGGCAATAACGAGAATAAAAATCGGGGAAGGTTCGAGCGTGCTCTACGACGACGAGCACGTTCACGGCGAGGGCGTGAGAATGGTAAGTAAAACGGAAGTGGATGTTGGCAGAAATGCTCGCTATACGGGGAGGTTTTCCCTGACGAAGCACAGGGCGAAGGAGCTGAAGCTTGAGATGGTCGCGAGACTCGATGAGAGGGCCGTCCTTGAGCTTGAGTCGAAGGTGAAGGCGGTTAAAGATGATTCAGTTGAGATGAAGGAAGTCGCCTACCTGGAAGGGGCCCACTCGAGGGCAAACCTGAGGAGCACGGCCATAGCTTTTGACAGGGCGAGGGTCAACGTCATAAACGAGGCCTACGGTTTTGGAGACTACGCGAAGGGTCACGTTGAGTGTCACGAGATTGTTAAAGGCGATGCTGACGTTCAGACGGTTCCCCTGCTGAGGGTGAAGAACGACAAGGCCGAGCTCACGCACGAGGCCTCGATAGGAAGGATAAACGAGGCCCAGCTCATTCAGCTCATGGCCAAGGGTCTAACCGAGGAAGAAGCGGCTGAGTTCATAATAAAGGGTCTTCTGGGAGAATAAGGGTAAAGAAAAAAATCATTCGAGGAACACGTGTTTTGCGGTTTTCAAACCGGTCGTCAGCCATATGGTAAGGAGAAGCCAGTAGAGGGCAAAGCCAAAGCCGTCTATTACACTTATCCTGAAGGTCGTGCCAA
>JAMOPD010000234.1 GCA_027064745.1 Thermococcaceae archaeon | reverse complement strand
AAGAACCACGAGAGGCTTGAGCCGAAGGTCTACGTGCTCCCGAGGGAGATAGACGAGATGGTGGCAAGGATAAAGCTCGCCTCGATGGGGATAAAGATTGAGGAGCTCACCGAGGAGCAGAGGAAATACCTGGAGAGCTGGGAGCACGGGACTTGATTCCCCTTTCAGGTGCTGGCAATGAAGTTCGAACCCTTCAAACTCGTTCCCGTCGGCTATGTGAGAAAGGATGGAGAGACCTTCATCGAGATCCTTCCGGAATTCAGTGATGCCCTCCAGGGTCTCAACGAAGGTGACTGGATAAAGCTGATCCTCTGGTTCCACGCCAGCGATAGGCCGGAGAGAAGGAGTGTCCTGAAGGTTCATCCCTACAACAATCCAGAGAACCCGCTCAGGGGAGTTTTTGCCACGCGCTCCCCGGTCAGACCCAATCCCCTGGCCATCTATGCCGTCAGGATAAACCGCATCGAGGGAAACAGGCTCTACATCGACTGGATAGATGCGATGGACGGAACGCCCGTTGTTGACATCAAGATACTCGTTGAGAGGCTGGACTGTCCGAGGGAGACCCTGATTCCGGAGCAGGAGCTTAACATACCCGCATCAAGGCAGATTGGGGAGGTCAACCTGATACCCCGAAAAAGCAAACACTTAAATGGGGTACTGGTTCTTGAGCTGGGACCAAGGATGGCAGTCCTGACGGCGAAAGAGCTGGCTGAGCTCATTGCAGCCCTAAAAGGAATCTACGAGAACCTCCCAGCGGAGATAAGGAAAAAGTTCAGAAAACATGAAGAGCAGATGTCTTAAAGCCAACGTAGACTTCTCTACCTTTTTTTATTCCCATTTCGAGCATGGAAGACCGGGTTATAAATGCTCTGAGCTCAACACCACCTGTTTTCAGTTGCACCCTCACGAGCGGGCCGAGTTCTTCGACTGCTTCAACCATGGCTTTGAACTCGTTTCTTGCGGATGTTCTGATTGGGGAGAGGGATAATATTATATCTTCAGGCCTGAGACCTACTCTTATCTTGCCTTCAGCTTCCTTGGGAAGCTCTATCTCCAGACCATTGGCTGTTAAAACCCTTCCTTTTGCAATGCCTTCGATTATGTTCTCAAAGCCAAGAAACTTGGCAACCTCTTCATTTACAGGCCTTGAAAAGACCTCTCTAACGGTTCCCACCTGAATGAGCTGACCGTCAAGCATGACCCCGACACGATCGCCCAGACTGATGGCTTCCTCAAAAGAGTGAGTTACGTGCAGGGCGGTAAAGCCAAGTTCTTTACGCCAGCGTTTCATTTCATCTATGAGTTTTCCTCTCGTCTGCACATCGAGATTGGCAAATGGTTCATCAAGGAGAAGAAGTTCTGGCTCGATCACCAGTGCCCTCGCTATGGCAACCCTCTGCTGCTCCCCGCCGCTGAGTGTTTTTGGTTTTCTGTGGAGGAGATGATCGATACCGAGAATGTCCGAAATCTCCTTAATTCTTTTATCGATCTCAATTTTTGGAGTTTTCCTGATTTTTAACCCGTAGGAGATGTTGTTATAGACCGTCATGTGGGGAAAGAGGGCATAATTCTGGGGGATGTATGCGAAGCCTCTCTTCTCTGGTGGCAATTCGGTTATATCCACTCCATCCATAAAAATTCTACCCTTATCCGGACTGAATATTCCGGCAATGACCTCCAGGAGAAGCGTCTTTCCAGCCCCGCTCGGCCCCAGTATGATGAAATATTCACCTTTTTTGACCTCAAAACTAATCTCTCTAAGCCTAAACTCCTTCCAGTCCTTCGAGAGTGATTTTACTTGGAGCACTAAATCACCCCGTGATTTTGACTAAAAACTCAGACAGCCCAGAGCTCTTCAGAAGTTCCATAATGGACCTCCTCTGGTTGCGGATTAATTTCTCCATAAATCCTCTGTATAGACCTGAGATTTCATCCCCATCAAAATCTTTTGCTATTGCCAGTACATGCATAATGTCCTTTGGAGTTAGAAGTTTCCCCTTGTCTCTGCTCAATGCCTGAATTGAGCTGGAGAACTTGGTAAGCGTGCTTTCTTTATTAGCTAACTCCACAAGCATAAGCTCAAGTTCTCGTTTGGATTCGACATAAGAAATTCCAACATTAATATCT
>JAMOPD010000233.1 GCA_027064745.1 Thermococcaceae archaeon | reverse complement strand
ACCATGTTTGGCCTGCCCCTCAACAGAGACTACATCCGAAACAGGAAGCTTGATGAACTCAATTATCTCGGCTTTATTTATCATGAGCTCGGACATGATATCACCACGAGACAGCTCTGGGAAAGTCGTGATATACTCCTAAATCTCACCTATCTGGAGAGCACCATAGAGAATGACATGCCCTATCTGGCCCGCTATGACATGCACTTCTGGAGCAATGTGGGAATGATATACGAAGGGTTCGCTGATGGATGGGAGGACTTCGCTCTGAGCCATGTAAATCCAACTTATGCTAACTTATCAATGTGCATGCAGCGGGCATGGGGAGAGTTCTGGATTGAGGAAACTTTAGATATGTACGAAAAATACACGAATATAAGCCTGAAGGAGGGTAAACCTCTGAGCGATTATGTTCCTGAGATGCTGAAGGAGCTCAGGAAACAAATTCCTCCAGAGAAAGCTGAGGAGCTCTACGAAAAGCGTGTTCCAGTAACACCTCTCAGAGCTCTTGATAAAGCCGCTGTCACCGGAAAGATTATTGTCATTTATGGCACCCAAAACCCTGATCCGAAAGGCGTGGAGTACGATGAGAAAACAGCAAATATTGTGGAGGATTATCTGAGGACATTCTACTCCCAATGGCCAGAAAATGTCGATGTTGAGGTTAAGACCGACATTAATGTCAGTGATGATGAGTTGAAAGAAAACCTCATTCTTATCGGCGGGCCTGTTGCCAACAAAGTTGTCGCTGAAATGCAAAGCCATTTCCCGCTTCGCTTTGTGAAACATGGCAACATATGGGTTTTGGAAAGGTCGGAGCACTGGAATTGGAAAGTTACATCTTTTATACTCCAAGAAAATGACATTCTTGAAGGCTGGAATGCCAGCTATCCCAACGCATCTCTTATAATGGCTATTAGAAATCCGCTCAATCCTGAGAATTACATTATCTGGATCGCCGGTGCTGACAGGTATGAAACGAGGCTCTATAAAAATCCAACATATTATCTAAGCAGCTATGAGATATTTACGGGGAAAGAAATAGAGGAAGGGTTCTATGTTCAATCCTGATTTCCATTATTTTCACTTTTTATGTGAGGCTTGCCTATAGCTATCGTAAAGCCCTTAAAGGAGTCATCCTTCTTATTAAACTCCAAAGCCAGTGGAAGGCCGTTATCTTCGTTGAAAACTATCCTAACGATTCTGGCTCTTGAATGATCATTTAAATAATCCTCTTTGAGCTGATCATAGTTGTCAAGGGCGTTGTTTATGCTGTCTTCATGCATTTCATAAATTTCACGGGAATAGTTGCTGTGCTCCCTGATTGTTTTAACCATCTCATCTTTATTCAAGCTATCACCGAGTCCAAATTTCGCCTTTTCTCTTAAATACTTTTCTCTTCTCGGCGAATTTCAAGGCTTCTTCAAGCTTTTCTTTTGGAACATCGATACCATGGAGCTTCTTGAAAAGGTCTATAATCTCCTCTATCGTAAGTTCCGCCTTCTCTTCAAAGAGATTGCCAACGAGATTTATCATGTCCTCGACAAAGTTCCACGGGAATACTATCCATGCCCAGTCAATTTCCTCGCCGTAGTAGTCCGGCTTGAAGCGCGAACCCTTTATAGTGAGGAGCGTCGCAACCTTGACTTCAGCTGGATTTTGGGAGACTACATAGTTCTTAGCGAGGGTAAGGCTTTCACCTGTATCAGAGATGTCATCAACAATCAGAACCTTCTTGTCCTCAAGGCTGTAGTTCGAGCCGTACTTGAGTCTTGCCTTCCCGTCGGGAGTAGCTGTCACTCCCCAGTGCTCGACCTTTACGCTAACAAGGTCTTTGATGCCGAGATAGTCGCAGTAAAGCCTTGCTGCAATCCATCCGCCTCTGGCGAGACCAACAATAACGTCAGGTCTCCATTCACTTTCAAGAATCTTCCACGCACCTTTCTTTGCCCATCTTTCAATATCTTCCCAAGAAGCTAAATAAGCCGGAAACTCTTTCATGATTTCCCTTACCAAAGTTAAAAGGCTGAACCTTTTAAAGCTTTCTTTAATGGAAATATGTTAAATGGAGGTGTGCTTCACAACTTGCTCTATATAGTTTTGACTCTTTCCAAGGCTCTCCAAGATGAGTCTC
>JAMOPD010000232.1 GCA_027064745.1 Thermococcaceae archaeon | reverse complement strand
GAACTTTCCATTCTTAACAATCCACACGTCAATTCCAATGAAAGCCGTGTGAGAGCCTTTATTCACAGCAATGCCCCGTGGTGTATCCAGGTTAACCTTTACCATGTTGCCCGGGAGGATCAGGCTTTTGAATACATTTTTGGTTAGTATCCCCTTTTGAAGAACCTTGATGCTTCCGTTCTCATCAAATGTCCAAATTGAGTAATAGACTTTCCCCTGATCGGTTAGCGGTTTTCCACTTTCGTCGAGCAGGAAAACCTTTGCCCCGCCAATTGGTGTTGCCTGGATGTATCCTACAGCTCCGATTATTAACAACCCAACAAGCAGTGCGAGGAGTTTCTTCATGCTTGCATCTCCCACCAAATATTGCAACAATACTTTTGACTTCAAAACTTATAAGTTTTTCTTTTATAAGTTTTAACTTACTACAGTTCTTCATTCGTGGAATTATTACTTCTAACTATATTTTCAAGAACCCAGTTAATCATAAAGAAGCAAGAGCAAACAAAAATAAACATTAAAACTTAAGCTTTGTGCCAACTCTTTCTCCTTTTATTGCCCTACTCATATTCCCTTTTAACCTTTCCATTTATGAAGTAAACATCTGAGTAGTTCTCTCCGTAAATAATTTAGAAAGATTGATGATGAAGAGGTAGAATAAGCGGCTAAGCCTTTCTCTAGAAAGCTTTGAATTATCAACTCATTGAACATTGCATGATGCGTTTTAAAATCAATTCTTTTTCTATCAACATCTCTGATTACCCTTAACGATGTCCTTATTGAAGGAATAGGGAGCTTTTTTGTCGCTTATCACACTTCCACCGAGCTTGATGAGTATCATCGCGAAAGTTAGGATGAGAGTTTATAAGCTTTTGAGTGTTATTATGAGACTAGTTCCCTCACGTTAACCTTGAGAGAATCAACGTCAACACCGCCGTCCGACTAGTCGAGATTGGGCCTCACAAGGTAGGCCTAAAGCATCTCAAGATTCTTCTTCTCACTGCCGGAGAAGCCGACGTTGAGCTCTCTGGAGAGAATCGAACTGTCCACTCTTAACTGCCTGGAAAATCCAGTCGTAGGCCTCAACATCCCCCATCTTCCTAAGGTTCTTCAGCAACCTCTGGAGGAACTGTATGATCTTGACGCCCTCGATCGCAACTGGGTGCTGGAAGCTTAGGAAAATATGCTTCCTAACCCTTTTCCTCCAGCCGTGCTGAGGTCATGTCCTCTCCTCCAACCAGTACCTCTTTCGCTGTACCTTGGGTGTCTGGCTATCGTTAAAGCCAGCGCGGACCTCCCGTTTCCTGACGACGTGAGGCTCTCTTTAAGTTCAAAATCCGCTCCCTTCTTTCCCTCTTCGCAACCTTAACATGGATATTTTCCACTTTCAAATGGACATCGCCGTTTTTCTTTACCTGTTTGGGCAGAAAGATGCATTATTAAAATTTTTCTCTACAAATTTGGATAATAAATAAACAGGGCAGAAAAATATTAAGGAACTTAATTCAATCTTAAAAATGAACCCGTGCCACGTGAAGTCGTGGAGAGGCTCCTCAAGGCAGCTTTTCTTTCACCGAGTTTCTTCAACAAAAGACCATGGCATTTCATCGTTGTGGAAGACTGAAAGCTTTTGAAAAAGCTATCATTGGAACTTCGGGTATAGAAATGACTCCAGTGGGGATAGTTGTAACTGCCGATGAAAGCCGAAGCGATATCTGGGTGGAAGATGGAAGCATGGCGGCTGAACACATACAACCTGCTGCCTTTGATCTTGTTTTTCATCATGCTGGGTGCAGATAAGGATCAGAAAGCATAACGAAGAGAGGAGCACCAAGGATTATGTGCATGGGCTTTTGGAAATCCCTAAGAACTACCGCGTGCTCTGTATTATTGGTACCGGTTATCCTGCGGAGAAGAAGAGACCGCATGGTGATGAAGTTTTTGAGTGGAGCAAGGTCAGCCATAATCATTTTGACAGATCATCATGGAAGATATGATACAGTTACGTCCAATGAAAAAGGCTTTTTAACTACCGTTTCAATCTTTTCTTAGGTGGAAGGAGTGAGAAAAGTGCTTTTAATATTAGTGGTTCTATCGTTCTTTATACCATTAGTCAGTGCAAATATGGGGAATCTATCGTT
>JAMOPD010000231.1 GCA_027064745.1 Thermococcaceae archaeon | reverse complement strand
GCTCATCAACGTCAAGGACTATTGGGATGCTCCATGGAGTGTCATCGCTGAGGCGTATATGGTCAAGAACGCTCTGGAAGTCGTCGCTGGTTAGAAAGCCTCTCAGTGGAGAATAGACACCATGGGCAATGTTTTCAAGGTCTATTGCTCTTCCATGATCAATCCTAACTGATGGATACTCATGCTGTTCGCTTAGAATTCTTGTCCTTGTCTTTTCAGCGGCCACTCTCCTGACCAATCTTCCACCATGCGGCTTAGAAACCATTTTAATCACCTAAATAAAAAATTAACAGAAGTCAGTCGAGATATCCAAGGGCCCTCAGTCTTTCTTTGACCTTCTCCTCTTCTTCCTCACTGAAGACCTCTTCCTTCTCTTCCTCTTCCAAGCTCGCTAAAACTTCCCTCAGAACGTATGTAACATAGTCTGAAACCGAAGTAAAGCCAGTTCCCTCTATTCTTGCCTTAATCTTGTCATAGAGGGGTTTTGGGATTGAAACCGTTGTGTACTTCTTTTCATCTGTCACAGCAAACACCCCCTGCTTTAATGATATTTAATGACATTTAATTAAACAACAGGCGGGATATATAAAGATTTCGCATGTCAGAGAGATACTGTTAGGATAACCTGTGAGCTGATGAGAATCCGGTATGCGAGCTGACTCCTGACAGTATTGCCAGAGGGATGCTGTTAGGTAAGCCTTAATAATTATAAAGCTGTTCATTATCAAGCGCTTACATCCTGACAGCATGTCAGGATAAGTTAGAGCTATCCTGCTTCATTCTCTTTTAAGCGCAAACTAATAGCATACTGTCTGGTGGAATGTTAGTGCTTAAAGGGAAACCAGTCATTCCTGAGCACGCTCCATACCTTGCTGATCACCCTTTTATGACCTCATACACCTTCTGAGCTACTATGAATGCAAATATCAACAGGAGAAAATAGGACGAAATCTTCAGGATTTCTTTTGTTTCTTTTGAAAGATAGAACTCTCCTATCTCCAGGACAATGAGAATCCCTATCAGCGCCACCGTCAGGAAGATGCTCGGTGAGGGGCTTAAAAGCCCGCTCAAAACAATCCAGAAGGCCAGGAAAATTAGCATGTTTTCCCTCATAGCCATTCTTCCACACTCCCGAGTACCCTGACCTTCAGCCTGAGGTACTCGTTAACCTTCTGAACTTCCTCCACGGATATCACTCCATCCTTTGCCCTAGCAACGCCGAGAAGAACCGCAGAAGAGACAGGATCACTCCAGACTTTCCTGCTCTTCGGAAGAAGAGGTCTTATGTATACCTCAATGAAGCCCTCCTCCTCAAAAATCTCTGCGCTTCCTATGCCTAGGGCACTTAACCCCCCCGAAACAACCGAAGATGCATATCCGACATCCGTGTTCTTTATCTCTCCGTAGTTCTCCTCAAAGTACCTCAGAAGCTCATAGCCGGGGGGAGGGCTTATAAGGATCCCGGTTTCCCGCCCGCTTCCCGTAACAAAAACATCTCTTTCATCGAGCCTTCCGAGACTCAGCCTGAATTCCTTAACCTTGGGAATAAAAACCCCTCCCTGAGGGAGATTTTCGTAAGGGGGAATATAAATAGGATTTCCCTCAAGTTCAAGATCTTCAACAATCTTTTCAAAAAACCTGCCCATATCACTGCAGCTCAGCTCAAGAACATCCTTACTGACATATCCTCTGGCAGGAAAAGCCGCAATCACCAGCCCCAGGATAATAGAACCGATACCGAGGTTAATAAGCGTGCTATTGGATGAAGTGCCACCATGATACCAGAGGATAATTCCGATACCGATTAAAGCCGCTCCCACAGTCCTGCTCATTTTAGCACCCGGAGTAGATAAGCTTAAAGTTTTTATATTCTTTATGGAAGTGATGACCATGAAGAAAATCCTGATTTTAATCATAATGTTGATAATCATATTTTCTATCCCTGTCGCGGCAAAAGCCGTAGAGAGACCAGTTAGTAGGGATATTTTTCTCTATGAATACTTCTCAAAAACTTTGGTCAGATTTGAATATACGCTCAGGTATTCCCTCCAGAACAATCCTTACAGCATTCAGCTTGCAGAGAATACCACGGAGAAGCTTGGAGAGATACAGCTTGAAGCACTTTACTACAAAAACCGAGGTGTCGATGCCAAGGTTATGGAGGTTATCCCTCCTTTCTATGACTTCTCCCGGAATCTGGAAGAACTAACACAGCTTGTACTGCAGTTTCAAAAAGAACCAAATGCTGCGCTTGCAGTGGGAATACAGAGAACGGTTGAGAGTATGAACCGGGATCTCGAAACTATTGACTCCATAAGACTCATGAATGGAACAAAATTCCTCAACTTCACAGCCCAAACAGCGAAGATAAGAAGCGATCTGGTAAAGATACTCAAAATGACCAGCTCCGCCAGAATTTCTCCAAAAAAATTTGAAATTTCTGTCTCAGACATAAAACCCCTGCTCTATGAGAATGTCACCATATACGGCTCAACCCCCATGAATGGGAGCATTGAGATGATTATAGCTGGAAAGAACAGCTCAACAATGATATTAACCTTTCCTAAAAATGGTATATTTTCAGTAAAGTACTCCTTCAGAAAGCTGGGCAACTACAGTATATACGCCATCCAAGGAAACATTAGATCAAACACAGTTGAAATTACAGTGCGGAAGATACCCTCAATACTCCTCATGGATGATATATTCAGCGGGCTTATGGGGTCAACACTGAACGTCTCGGGGCAGCTTGTGGACTACTATGGAAATGCACTCGCACATAGAGAAATTTCAATCGGAAACACAACCCTGCTCACGGACGATGAGGGAAGGTTCTACAGCAACTACACTTCGGATGTTCCCAAAACCATGCAGCTTACTGTCAGCTTCCATGGTGATGAGATGCACTCAGCGGTATCAAAGAACATCTCCATAATTTTCAGGAGATATCCGACCTCAATAGCACTCAGCGGTCCCTCTAAGGCCTACACCGGAAGGAAAATAGAGTTCACTGGCAACATGACTCCTTCACTTTCAGTCCCATTGGTGGTTTATTTAAACGATAGGCCTTACATCACCATAACTGCAGTGGATGGTAGCTTCTCCTTCTTCATAAAGCCGAACGAGACAGGAAAACTGAAGGTATATGTGAGATTTCGAGGAGACAGCATACACGCCGAGGCTGTATCAAACGTGATTATCCTAAATGTTGTCAATCCCCCGAGCAGGATACTGAGATATGCGGCAATGCTTCTGATCCTGGCACTCCTGATCTCCACTTTTATATACACTCGGAAGGGTGGAGAAAAGAGGATAATCGAGGAGAGAGAAGAAGAACTTCTCAGGCCTCCTAAAGAGAAAAAACCGGCAGTCAGGCTCCCGGACAGCGTTACGGAGCTCTACGCATTCCTCAGGAAAATTCTAGGGATCAGCGAAAACCTGACCCCGAGAGAAGCCCTCATGCTCTTCAGGAACACTAAAATATACGGAGACATGGAGAGGATAACGGAGCTTCACGAGAAGCTGGTCTACGGTAGCATGCCTCTAACGGGAGATGAGGAGAGAGAGTTCAGAGAGAGGGTAAGAAGGGTGCTGGAGGGATATGAATGAGAAAATTTGTAATATACACGATTGTGATAGTGCTCATGATGACGCTCATAACAATGCCCCTAACGGTGCCGCTGTTCAAGAGCTCAACTCCATACAGCATGTTCAACACTGGCTGGGATGGAATAGCGAGATTCGCCATGTTCCTCCATTCAAAAGGAATAAGGCTGGTTCCCCTCTTTCAGTCATTTGATATGGAAAACCTGAAGGATAAAAACGGGGTTCTCGTCATAATCGCACCCGATACCGCATACACCTCGGCTGAACTCGCCCAGATCAGGGACTTCGTAAAGAGGGGAAACACCCTCCTCATAGCTGATGACTTCGGAAAAGGCGACCAGATACTCAGAGCCCTTAACCTGCCGGTGAGAATCTCAAAATATCCCCTGAAGGACTTCTTCTACGAGAAGGACGACAGGATCATAGTGGCGGTCAGGATAAGCGATCCGGTTCTCGGAAGGAACGTGAGCAGGATCATAATGAACGAGCCCTCTGCAATTATAGTCTCCGAAAAAGGCGAGGTCTACTCCAGCAAAGTTGCCATGGTTAACCTCCACATGGGACAGTTTCCCCTGCTCGCGGAGGTTCCATACGGGGACGGGAAGGTAGTGGTGTTGGCTGACCCTGATATCCTCACAAACCAGCTCTTTCCCAGAAACAGGCAGTTTATAAGCAATCTTATTGACCACCTTGGTGGTGGTGCAGTATACATTGACGAAGCTCACCACATGGACTTTAACCTCTACAGCGCCGGAACGGTCACGATAACCAGAATCTTGCCCGTCAATACAGCAAGGAAAATCCTGATAATCGCAGGTATGGCTATACTCCTCATTGAAATCGGAGTCCTGAATTATCTCACCGGACCCATATCTGCACTTATAAACCGGTTCTTCAGAGAGAAAAAAGAAGATTTAATAACCCTTGCCGTCCAGATTTCAAAGAGAAACGGTTGGGATGAAAGGGAAGTTCTCGCAATGATAGAACGCATGGGTGGTTAATATGCTGCTTGACGTGATGGGTATAAATAAACCCTTATAGCCAAGGGACACGTGGAAATGATAGAACGCATGGAGGGTTAGTATGATACTTGAAAAGATAAAGATGGAAGTTGGAAAAGCCGTGATAGGCATGGACGAAATAGCTGAAGGACACATAGCAATGATAGAACGTATGGGGGATTAAATATGATAATTGAAAAAATAATAAAAGAGGTCTCAAAAGCTGTAGTGGGTATGGATGAAATAGTTGAACTTATGACGGTTTCTCTTATAGCTGGAGGTCATATTCTGCTTGAAGGAATCCCGGGAATAGCGAAAACAACCCTCAGCAAAAACTTCGCAAACACCCTTGGTCTCAAATTCGTCAGAATTCAAATGACTCCAGATCTCCTGCCGGCGGACATACTTGGGCATACATTTTATGACATGAAAGCTGGAGAGTTTAAGATAAGAAAAGGTCCTATATTTGCTAATGTCCTTCTTGTTGATGAAATAAACAGGGCATCCCCTAAAACCCAGTCGGCTCTTCTCGAAGCTATGGAGGAGAGGCAGGTTACAATAGAGGGAATAACGCTAAAACTTCCCGAGCCATTTATAGTTATAGCAACCAGAAATCCTGTGGAGCTTGAGGGTGTTTATGAACTTCCGGCAGCACAGGTAGACAGATTCATGATGAAAATAGATCTAACTTATTTAGATGAAAGCCATGAGAAACTTATGCTCAGAAGAAAATCTTTAGGCAAATTCAGCACAGCCAAACAGGTTGTTTCATCGTCTGAAATACTGAATGCAAAAAGAGAATTCAGAAGGGTTCATGTCAGTGATGCGATAATAGACTACATATACTCCATAGTGAAGGAAACCCGGCTGGATGATAGGGTGATACTTGGAGCTTCACCGAGAGCAGGAGAGCATCTTCTTTATGCCGCAAGGGTGCATGCATATCTCAGAGGCAGAAGCTATGTCATACCAGACGATGTCAAGAAGCTTGCTCTGCCTGTTTTAGCTCACAGGATCATAATAAAGCCCGAATATGAAATAGACAACATAACCGGAAAGGAAATCGTGATGGAGGTCTTAGAGAGGGTAGAGGTGCCAACTGAATGAAGAGAACCGACTTGCTCCTCTCTCTGGCAGCTGTGCTCTCTGCAGGAGCCTACCTGACGGGAAACATCACCCCCGCTCTCATTGTAGCTGGAATATTGGGTTATTACAGTATGGCTAGGTTAAGCTTTAATCCAAAAATTGAGGTGGAAAGAAAAATACCTGAGAGAGGAGTAGAGTTTGAGCCTCTAAAACTTAGCTTTAGAATAAAAAACCTCTCAGAAATCACTGGAAAACTCAGAATAAATGAAGAGTCTGAATTTATCTTTGCGAGAGATATTAAAGTTAGAGTTAAACCGGGTGAAAACAAGCTTTTGGAACAGATAATAATTCCCCATAGAAAGGGCTATATTCCTCTCAAAGGAAAAGTAATTTTTGAAGACGAACTTGGGTTTTTCTATGAGGAAATACCTATTAATGAGGAAAAACTCCTAGTTTTGCCATCAGCAAGGAGTATTAGAGAAGCTTTAAAGATAAAGAGACAAGTTGAGGCTATAGCAGAAGTTGAAAAAGCACTGGGTATAGGTATTGAAACACTCGATTTTAAAGAGCTGAGAGAGTTCCATCCAGGAGATGATGTGAGAAAAATAGAGTGGAAATCAACTTCTCGTTTGGGAGAACTGATAGTTAAGGAGTTCTATAGAGAAACACTTAGTGAGATATATCTGCTCATAAACGTCGATAGAAAATTTAGACGTGAGTTGAAAAATTTAAAGGTTGATTATCTTGTTCTGATAACAGCTCAACTGGTTGAATATTTTAAGAAATTTGGGTATAGGATAAATGGAATAGCCTATGACGATGATAGAATCGTGAAGCTGGTTCCAAATCCAAGAGATGGAAAAACATTCATAGGGAAGCTAAAACTTGCGCCACAGAAAGGAATTCCACCCTTAAAAGCAACTTCTTTGGAGAAGGACTCGCACTTGAGTAAGAAAATCCTCTCGCTCAAGAGAAGGGTTTATACATCTGGCCTAGTGAGAGCGGCTCTCAAAGTTGAGCCCAATTCTTATGTCGTTATAGTAGATGATATAGGTATTCATCCAAGGGAAATATTAAAGGCTGTTAACACTCTTGAAAAGAAAGGCTCAACTGTTGTTGTTTTGTATCCAAATCCTGTATTTTTTATGAGCAAAAACGACCTGAATGAGGAAAGGCTTGAACTCCTCTACAGACGCTACATGGAGAGGAAGAAACTCATGAAAAAGCTCATGGGAAAGGCGAAGATAATTGAAGTCGGGCCAAAAGATTTGATTCCAAAGGTGGTGGGGAAGCTGTGATTGGGATCATAGCCTCAATCCTGACCGCTGTGCTTACAGGAAACTATCTCCCTCTTCTAACACCTCTAATATATGTCATTTCACTGAAAAGTAAAAACATTGCCCTATTTGCTTTTTATATATACATTCTAATGCTGGCGTTCTCCTTTAATCCAGGCTCGATATATACCTTAAATGGAATGAACAGCATTTTAGTTACCCTCTCGGTTATAATAGTGCTGGATGAAATCCTCAGAGGATTTGAGCTTAGACTTCCTTCAAAGGAAGAGTTCATACTTCTCGGAGCACTTACAGTCTCAGCCATTACGCTCTACACATTCCTACCAGTTTTAACAGCTGTGACATTTTACACTGCATACCGCAGGTTTGGAAAGGCATCATTCTATGTCATAGGATGGTGGGTTCTGGTTATAGTTTTTTTATATGCCGCGAAAAATCAGCTGATTCACACAGGAGCACAGGCTTTAGTCATCATTGGTCTGGCGCTGGTTTTAATTCTTGTTGGAGAGAGAAAGGACGTGAAACCCATAGATGTGAAACTCATCAAGAAGCCCTAACATTTGTGGAAAGCATTTTAAACTTCTTCTCGCTTTTATCTGTGGTGGTGAAATGAGGCTGAGAAATTACTGGGATTTAATAACGATTATATTCCTTTCAATCATTCTTGACTTGGTGATATTTTATGCTCCTGAAAGTCTGATTAGAAAGGTGCTTGGCTTAGGTTTTGTCCTTTTCTTTCCTGGATATGTCTTTATAACAGCTTTATTTCCAAATAGGAGGGAGTTGGATAATCTTGAAAGGCTTGCACTGAGTTTTGGTCTTAGTATTGCTATAGTACCTCTAATCGGTCTAGCTTTAAATTACACCCCTTGGGGAATTCGATTGATGCCAATTCTGGTTAGCCTAACAGTTTTTAATATTGTATTCTCTTCAATTGCAATATATCGTCGTATGAGAGCCTTTGAACCATGGATTCCATGGATAAACATTGAGAGGCTCAAAGAGGAGCTTGAATGGGAGCAGTCAAGTCAGTTAGATAAAGCCTTGACAATAATTTTGATAATAGCAATACTAACATCAATCGGAGCTTTGGCATATGTGATAACCCATCCAAAACCAGGGGAGGCATTTACAGAATTCTATATCCTCGGTCCTGAAGGAAAAGCTGCAGGTTATCCAACTAAACTAACAGTTGGAGAGAATGCTACGATAATTATCGGGATTGCTAACCACGAACACAGAAATGTAACATATTACGTTGAAATCTGGCTTGTTAACCTTACATACGACACTAAGACCAATACCACTCATATATATGAGATGTATCCCATGTCAGGTTGGTTTAATATTACACTTCCAAACGTTCCGGTCAACATAGAGGGCAACTGGACGCCACAGTTTGAGAAGAACTACACATTCAGAATAGATAAACCGGGGAGATGGCAGCTGTGGTTCCTCCTCTTTAAAGATAGTCCTCCTAAACTACCTCCGGCACCTCCAGATGGAAACTATGCGAGAACAGATGCTAGGAATCTTATTCTTAAAGCAATAAATGGTACCATTCAGAGCCTAAAACTTAATATAGAAGTAACAAGATAATAAAACGGTGGTGCTTCATGGGAAAAGCACTTACAGGAACCCTCGTTGGAATTGTGGTTTTTTTGTTGATTCTAAATTTGGCTGAGTTATATGTTGCTTACAAGGGAGCTTCAATAGTTGCATCAAATGTAGATACCGCTATTTCATCGTTAGAAAAAGCAAAGACTCAGGATATCATAGTCACTGTTCCAGTTAAAGATAAAATAAAGGTTCCAATAAATCTAAAGGCTAAAGTTCCAGTTTCCACAGTTTTTGAAGTGCCAATAAAGGAAAATCTAACAGTTCCTGTAAATAAAATGTTAGAGTTAAATGTGCCAATTGATGATTATGTGGAAGTACCAGTTGTTACCACAGTTAAGGCACATATAGTTCAAAACGTAACAACCACAGCGGTTATTAACGGAGAAGAAACAGAAATAACATTTCCAATAGACACATACGTTGATGTCCCGATAAATACTACTGTGCTTGTTCATGTTAATAAGACATTTCCTGTAAGAGTTCCTTTGAATCTTGATGTTAATGTTCCTATGAACATGAAAGTCAAAGTGCCGTTTGATAAGGTTATTGAAGTGCCTATAAACCAAGAGGTTGAAGTACCTATAGACACTACTGTGACGGTAAAACTCAACGCGAAGGAACTTGGAATCGAACAGGATTTAAACAACCTTATAGAAACCTTAAAAAGTATAAAGAAGATGCTTGCTGCAGTGAGCTAGATATGACCGGAATAATATTCGACATGGATGGCGTGCTTTACAGAGGAAATACTCTCATAGAAGGAGCACTGGAGATTGTGGAATTTCTGAAGGAAAGGGGTATTCCTTTTATTTTCCTCACAAACAACTCCACAAAAACCGCAGAAATGTACAGGGAAAAGCTCCTGAGGCTTGGAATTGACGTTAAGGAAGAGCAGATAATCACTTCTGGATATGCCACAGCCCGCTATCTTCGGAAACACTTTAAAAAAGGTAGAGTCTTTGTAATAGGCGGAAGAGGGCTTATTGAAGAGATTAGAAACATAGGATGGGAGATAATATGGCCTGAAGAAGCCGGAGAAAAGTGGAGGGACATAGACTACGTCGTTGTCGGGCTGGATACCGGATTAACTTATGAAAAGCTGAAATATGCAACATTAGCCATCAGGAATGGGGCAGAATTCATAGGAACAAATCCTGACACGACATATCCTTCTGAAGAGGGCATAGTGCCAGGAGCAGGTTCAATTATTGCGGCTCTAAAAGTTGCTACAGAAAGAGAGCCCTTGATAATAGGAAAGCCATATGAACCCGTGTGGGAGATCATCAGGGAAAAGCTGAATGAAAAGGAGATATGGGTTGTTGGGGATAGGCTTGATACTGATATTGCATTCGCAAAGAGAATCAAAGCTAAAGCAATAATGGTTCTTACTGGAGTCAACGGTATCCAGGATGTTGAAAAAAGTGAGATAAAGCCTGATTTGATATTACCTAGCATTAAGGAGCTGCTTGATTATCTCAGGATAAGCTAGACATCCTGCTTGATGGTTATAAAGTTTATTGCATAACTGTTAATACAACCAAAAATCAGTTACTCGGGGGTATAAAATAGTGACTAAAATGGAAATAAGAAATCTTCTTGAAAAAATTATCTGGCAGGAGAATGAGCTGTACAACCTCTATAAGCTTGGAGAGACGTTTGCAGTTTATGAAAAACCCTCCTTTGTTGATCACTTTCGCTGGCTGGCGGATGAAGAGCTGAGACACAGGAAAACCATTGAGGGTTTTTTAAAGGAAAGAACTTTTGAGGGAACAGCAATGGACGTCCTGAGTCTAGAGTCATTCTTCTCTGATGAGAGAAGCACGCCGGAAAGCCTTGAAGATTTAATTCTTGAGGCCCTTATACGGGAAAAACACTCATACGAGCTTTATAAAAAGCTTGAGAAAATTTTAAATGGCTCTCTCAGTCAAATTTTTCAAATGATGGCCGGTGAGGAGCTCAAACATGCATACAGGCTCAAAATAATGTATGAGGGTCTTTGAGACTGGATAAAATATCCGACATCTTCAGTTTTCTTTCCTTTATTAATGCGACAGAGTTACATTGTAGTATTTGTCACTCTGGCAACTTCTTTATGGGTAAGGTATATTTACCTGAAATCCTCACTCCCCTTTACTGATGTTCTTACTATGATATGCAACTGTGTCTAATGATATGGCAGGGGTGTTTATATGGCTGTTGAAAAAGTGATGAAAAGAGATGGAAGGATTGTACCTTTTGATAAAGAGCGTATAAAGTGGGCTATACAAAGGGCAATGCTTGAAGTGGGAGTAAGGAATGAAAAGCTTCTCAATAAGGTTGTCAGAAGGGTTGTCAGGAGAATCAACGAGCTTTATGATGGGCAGATCCCCCACATAGAAAACATTCAAGATATAGTTGAGCTTGAGCTTATGAGAGCTGGCCTCTTCGATGTTGCAAAGGCATACATAATCTATAGAAAGAAAAAAGCTGAGATAAGAGAAGAAAAGAGAAAAATTCTCAACAAGGAGAGGTTGGATGAAATAGACAAGCGTTTCTCCATAAATGCCCTCCGCGTTCTTGCCTCCCGTTATCTCATTAAAAATGAAGAGGGTAAAATAATTGAGAGCCTGAAGGAACTCTTTGAGAGGGTTTCTGTGCTGGCTGTTATCCCTGATCTACTCTATGACGATCGTGTTTTTGACAAGAACGGTGGTCATAAACAAGATTTAAGCAGGGTGGAGTACTATCTAAAAGC
>JAMOPD010000230.1 GCA_027064745.1 Thermococcaceae archaeon | reverse complement strand
TACACGGTTGAATATCTTCACGATCTCCTCAAGCTTGTGGAGGTTGTCCTCTTTTATGAATCCAAGCAAACCAACTGTTTCGACAAGCTTACTTAAGTCGCCAATTTCATCTTTGTTCATCTCTGATATCTTTATGAGAGCATTCGCCATCTCCTTGACGCTCTCCCTCGTCTTAACAACCTCATGCCAAACGTAGAGTTTCTCACTCTTTTCATCATAAAGCTTGAAATAACCCTTGTTCGCTCCGATGTATGCATCTTTTTCCGTTAACCCTTTGCTCTCAAGTTCTCGCACCTTCTTCATCCAGCGATCGCTCACAGCTTTATAGAACAGGAACAGAAGCAAAGACTTATAATCTATACCTCCTCTTATGTGATCTGCAGCGGCTTTCAAGAGAGACACAAGTCTGTCACGTGTTATCTTCGTCTCTGTCGGAAATCTCAGTTTGTAATATACCCTTCTATAGTCTACTATATCTCTCCTTACGGTAACAAGACCAGCTTTGACTAGAATCGAGAGAAGTTCACCAGCGTTCTTAGTTGTTAGTTCGGGGTCATCTCTCCCTTCCTCAATGAGTTTCTTCCTTAAGCTTGCAAAGAGTTCTTCAACATCTTCACGTGTAAACTCCTTATTCTTGAAATGCTCCTTTAGAAGGAAATACTTCCTTCTTGCCCATGGATACTCGTCGAGTTTCTCAAGAAGGGTCCACTCGTCGGCATTATTTATACCATTATTTCTCCTACCCATCTACCACACCTCTACTTTACAGTAAGTCACTTGAGTTTAAAAATTTTGCTATATTGAATTAACTTAAACATTAGATTAAAATGGTTTCACTTAAACTTAATTCAAAAATCGTATTTCATGCCACTTTCCTCTGTATTTCCAAATAAATATGAACACAACGATTACCGTCACCAAAACGTAAAACAATGGTTTAAACTCAGGACATTGTGTGGATAGATCGATTTTAGTGGTGCTGCCCTCAATAACTAAAACTCTTTTTGTTTCCTTTAACACTATAAAATTAGGAATTAAATCCTTCTCCGCCGTGATGTTGTACGTCTTTCCACCGAGCTCAATATTAATTACCGAGGAGTTTACATCAATAGTTGTGACTTCTCGTTCTTTTCCATTCTTTATTATCTTAACAACAATTCTGTCTGCTGGCTTAGTAAGGTGAACTATTACAGTTCCCGTATCAGTATACCTTCTTGTAACATCTTCCCTACTCCCCTTTACAAAAACCTTGGAAATGTTAAACCAGATCAAATCATAGAACCTTGGATTATTAATCCACTTAATATTTAGATGATAGCGATAGCTGAGAAAATATAGCGTTGGATCTGCGTGAATCCATTCCCCATTGATTTTGACTTCAACCCAAGAGTGGTCTTCTCCTTTGGTTCCAACTATTCGTGTTTTAATACCAGCCCTGTTAGCAACTTCATTGAAAAGTGAAGCAAGTTCACCACAAGCACCAACTTTGAAGAAAGCAGTCCAATATGGATTATTTGATAGTTCAGGAATGACTGGAGCTAAAACTCTTACCTTTACGCCATTATCAAAGTAAACCGGATATCTATAAAAGGGATCAAGGAAGAAATCAGGTCGTCTATTGTAAGCATTCGTGAAATCCTTAACCTCCCATTCTACAATCATCTTAAGTTTTTCAAATGTATCGTTAGTTCTATTGACTTGAGAAAGAATTTCATTAATTTTCTCCTCTCCTGTTGGTTTTATGTAAAGTAAAAACATTGGATAAAGATATATTTCTGGTATCAACCATATTAAAACCAAAGGTAATGCTATTTTGCATAATCTCCTATACTTACTCACGTTGAAAATGTCGAAAGTCTAATACTTATCCTTTCTCATGATAATAGCTTAATGACTGAAGAGAGTACCGAGTTGGAAAAGTTATACGGAGCTAAGGTTAAAAGAACGAAGTTCGGATATTGCGTTAAACGTAAATATGGTACTATAAATATTTACACCAGTTCTAAGGAAAAAACTGCTAAAGATTTGCCACATAAACAGGATAAGCGAGATGAAGTTGCACATTTTGAAAGATTCTGGAAACGACTCTTAGAAAGGCTTAGAAATCCTACACTTGTTAAAAACTGGACAGTTTACTCAGGATATATAG
>JAMOPD010000229.1 GCA_027064745.1 Thermococcaceae archaeon | reverse complement strand
GAAATACATCAAAATAAGCGATGACTATGGACTGTGGGGAGATGTACTTGTTGGCAGTCAGGATGGTTATGGGCCTGATAAGTGGAGGCCTGTGGCTGTTAAAGCTGAGCAGTGGAAATGTGGAGGAGCTGACACTCAAGCAGTTATAGCTGGCGTAGCCCCGAGAGTCATGGATCTCCTCGCTCCACAGGGCTTTAAGCCAACCCAAGAGGAGCAATTAAAGAGTTATGATGCTAAAGCTGGAAAACTGGCAACAGTCAGAATGATACCCCTAATTAAGGGAGCAGAACAACCATCGCCAACACAGACTCAAACACAGACGAGTACAACTTCAACGGCATCAACTACAACCTCGCCATCTTCATCATCGAGCAGCAGTGCGTCACCGACCTCAACAAGCGCTGGCAGGGGAATCTGTGGTCCGGCAGCACTAATAGGACTCGCTCTGATGCCTCTCCTCCTCAGAAGGAGGTGACTCTTTTCAAAATTTTTAGGGAGGTGGTTGTTATGGCTGGTGTTAGGCTTGTAAATGTGTGGAAGCGGTTCGGTGAGGTTACTGCGGTTAGAGACATGAACCTCCACATAAAAGATGGGGAGTTTATGGTTTTGCTTGGGCCGTCTGGTTGTGGTAAGACGACGACTCTTAGAATGATTTCAGGGTTGGAGGAGCCTTCTGAAGGCAGGATTTTTATTGGGGATAAGCTTGTGGCTGATCCTGAGTCTGGTGTTTTTGTCCCGCCGAAGGACAGGGATATAGCCATGGTTTTTCAGAGTTATGCTTTGTACCCGCACATGACGGTTTATGATAATATTGCCTTCCCTCTAAAATTAAGAAAAGTGCCAAAGCAGGAGGTTGATCAAAGAGTAAGAGAAGTTGCGGAAATGCTCGGTTTGACCGAATTACTCAACAGAAAGCCTAGGGAATTAAGCGGTGGTCAGAGGCAGCGTGTCGCCCTAGGCAGGGCAATCGTGAGGAAACCCAAAGTCTTCCTGATGGACGAGCCGCTGAGCAACCTGGACGCAAAACTCAGGGTCAAAATGCGCGCCGAACTCAAAAAACTCCAGAGGCAGTTGGGTGTGACAACCATATACGTAACGCATGATCAGGTCGAGGCAATGACAATGGGCGACAGAGTGGCGGTGATTAATCAGGGGGTTTTGCAGCAGGTTGGTACTCCTGATGAGGTCTACGACAGGCCGGCCAATATTTTTGTGGGTGGTTTCATTGGCTCGCCGCCAATGAATTTTATTGGGGCAAGCATAGTGGAGGACGATGTAGGGGTGTGGGCAGACTTTGGAGAGTTCAGGCTCAGGTTTTTGGAGGATCAGGTTGAGGCTCTTAAGGAGTTTGGATACCTAGGTAAAGAGGTTGTTTTTGGCATTAGGCCTGAGGATATTTATGATGCTATGTTTGCTCAGGTTAAGGTTCCCGGGGAGAATATGGTGAGAGCTAAGGTTGAAATCGTCGAAAACCTCGGAAGCGAAAAGATAGTCCACCTTCGCGTTGGAGGAATAACCTTCCTTGGCTCCTTCCACTCGGAGTCCAAGGTCAGAGAGGGACAGGAGGTGGATGTTGTCTTCGACATGAAGAAGGTTCATGTCTTCGACAAGAAAACCGAAAAGGCAGTCTTCTGAGTTTTTTATTTTATTGTTTTTTAAATTTGTTATTTGTTGAATAACTTCTGCTGTATGTTCAACTGAAACTTATTAGCATAACGCCAATAATGCCTAAACTCATAGAGCATGTGAGTTGTGAGGGAAGCATTTGTGAAGTAGGCGTTTCCCAGTTCACATTCGAATTTTGACTTCTGTCAAAAGCTCAGATGGCTTTTGAAGTTATTGTAAAATCAGATTGAAGGGTACCGCATGAGCATGCATAGAATGTAAGCAAAAATATTTTACATTATGTTGTTTTTTGAATACCCTGTGCATTGGGGGATCATATTGGAATTATTACAGGAAACGACTATAGATACTGGATGGATTTACTGGGCAGCGATCAGTTTTCTATGCTGTTAGGCGATTCCACCGTTGAAGATGGCTGGGATAACATTTATAAAACCTCTCCTTCCTATCTAGGATGTCTTAAATGTATGGATTTCCGAAATACTGGGATAAAACTGTGTTCTCATTGATATACAATCTAAAGAAACGGTAGTACAAAAACAAAGAGGCAGGAGACATGATAAAAACTTCAAAATCTGCAGACCCATGGCGATTTTTTGCTTTAGCCCTTGGCATTTCATGGTTTTTCTGGATGTGGGTTATATTATTAGGCTGGAATGTTTTTGCATTCCCGGCAATAATTTTCGGTGCCCTTGGATTGTTCGGCCCTGCAATTGCGGAAATCATCCTAATTTCTCACACTCATGAATGGCGAGATTACTGGCAGCGTGTATTTGACATCAGGCGGATTGGTAAAAGATGGTTTTTGATGATTTTGCTCACATTTCCTGTGCTGAACACTCTTGCCCTTCTGTTAAGCGTTCTTACCGGCTCCCCGTGGCCAGAGTTTGAAACAGCCAGAAATCTGCTGTCCGAGCCCTGGAAAATTCTTCCTTTTGCCGTTTTTATCCTGCTCTATGGACCATTACCGGAAGAGCTTGGCTGGCGTGGTTATGCTCTGGATGGTCTGCAGGCGAGATATAATGCCCTTGTTTCAAGCCTTATATTGGGTACGGTATGGGCACTGTGGCACCTTCCCCTCTTCTTCATGAAGGGACAATGGCAGCACGATGTGTTAAAATTTGGCACATTGGATTTCTGGACGTTTATTTTCAGCCCAATCTTTCTTTCAATTCTATTCACATGGATTTACAACAACACCAACCGCAGCACTCTGTCAGCAATCCTCTTCCACTTCATGTGTAATTTCAGCGGGAACCTCATTCCATTGACAGAGCAGGGCAGGCTATATAGTTTGATTTTGACCATTATCTTATCGATAGGGGTAACACTCATTTTTGGACCGAAAACTTTGACCCGGAATAGAAGAGGTTGCCGAACAGAGAAAGGAATCTTGGAGCGTTTCTTTGGCAGAGGAGTTTGCCCATATCAACTCTCATTTATCTTGGACTCTCCTTTTAGAAGGCTCATCCTTTCGCCTCAGAGACTGGCTGATCGCCTTCATCTCAAAGAAAAATTTCAAGGTACTCGAGATAGGTCCCGGTTACTTTAGCGTTGAAGTTGCACGACGCATTTCCAATGGACACTTAGAATTGCCTGATATACAAAAAGAAATGCTTGAAAAAGCGCGTTGTAAGATTGAAAAAGCGAGATTGCATAATGTTGGATTCACCCAAGGAGATGCTGTTGATCTTCCGTTTGGTGAGAATGAGTTCGATGTTGTCTTTCTTGTAGCAGTTTTAGGTGAAGTTTCAGATCCGGAAGCGTGTCTCCAGAGTATCTATAAAGTTCTCTGCCCATTGGGTCTTCTCTCCATTACCGAACAACCAGGAGACCCCGACTTCTTACTGTCCGATCTTTGGCTGAAAAGCAGGGATTTGAATTCGTCGAAAGTTATGGCGGAAAAAGGAATTACACTGCGAACTTCAGAAAGCCTGTCTAGGTGAAGAGGGGACATAACCAAAAAATTTTAAATCTCCCCGTCTATTTCTTCCCATGCCTATCGAAGATTTTGCCTTCTACATTAAGGAGAGAACAAATGGAAGGGTTGCTGAAATAGGGGTGGGATTCAACTTTAAGGTGGCATTAAAAGTGAAAGAGCTCGGTTTGGATGTTTTTGTAGTGGACTGGAATAAGAATGCCGTTGAAAAAGCCCGGGAGCTTGGCCTCAAAGCTTACGTAGATGACGTTTTTAACCCGAATCTGATGCTTTATGAAGGTGTTGGGGCTGTGTACTCGGTAAGACCTACGCCAGAGATTGTAAAAGCTATTTTGGAGCTTGCAGCAAAGCTCAAAGTTCCTGCATATATTCTCCCATTTTCTCTCGATGAAATGCCCCGGGGGTTGAAGCTTGAGAACTATAAGGGGTTAGCAATTTACACAACGGAAAAATTTAAACATCCATTAAAGAAAAGGTGAGCGATGATAATGATGCTGCTGGTGTTTTTATCGCGGTGAGGTGATTTGTATGAAGCTTTTTGGAACAGCTGGAATTAGAGGACCGATAAATGAGAAAGTTACCGTGGATTTGGCTCTAAAGGTTGGAAAATCTCTTGGAACCTATATCCGAGATGGAAAGGTGACCGTTGCAAGAGATGCAAGGACTTCGAGTATAATGCTTGAGAACGCTATCATATCGGGCCTGCTGAGTACGGGAATTGAAGTGATAAGCCTTGGGCTGATCCCCACACCCGCTTTAGCATGGGGTACAAAACAGTTCGGTGATGCGGGGATTATGATAACGGCCTCCCACAATCCACCCACTGATAATGGTATCAAGGTCTTCAATGAAGAGGGAATAGAGTTCTATCTTGAGCAGGAGGAGGAGCTTGAGAGGATAATTTTCTCGGGAGAATACAAAAGAGCTGCATGGGATGAGATAAAGAAGGTTAGGAGAAGGGATATCATTGATGAATACATCGGAGCGGTTCTCGATTTTGTAAATCATGAGACCAGTCTGAAAGTTCTTCTGGATGAGGCAAACGGGGCCGGCTCGGTGGTTGCACCTTATCTCCTTAGGGAAATGGGGGCAAAGGTGATAACCATCAATGCTCATCTTGACGGATATTTCCCTGGGAGAAAACCGGAGCCGAGATATGAAAATATAGCTTATCTAGGAAAGCTTGTGAGGGAGCTCGGTGTAGACCTTGCCATAGCACAGGATGGTGATGCTGACAGAATTGCTGTCTTCGATGAAAAGGGCAACTATGTTGATGAAGATACACTTATAGCTCTCTTTGCAAAGCTCTATGTGGAGGAACACGGTGGGGGAACGGTTGTTACCTCAATAAACACAGGTTCAAGGATAGATAAGGTTGTTGAGGAGGGAGGGGGTAAGGTCTACCGCGTTCCCCTCGGCCAACCCCATGATGGCATAAAGAGGTACAATGCAATCTTCGCTGCAGAGCCCTGGAAGCTCATCCATCCGAAATTTGGACTCTGGATAGATAGCTTTGTTACGATGGGTTTGCTGATAAAGCTCATAGATGAGAACGGAAAACCCCTCTCCGAGCTGGTTAAGGGGATTCCAACTTACTATCTTATCAAGGAGAACGTAAAATGTCCGGAGGAATACAAGAAAGCAGTTCTTGATATAGCACAGCACGAGCTTCAGAAGGCCCTTATGGACGAGATAAAGGAGGTTCTCACAATCTCTGGCTTCAGGTTTAACCTCAGTGATGGCTCATGGGTTCTGGTAAGGCCGAGCGGAACCGAGCCGAAGATAAGAGTGGTTGTTGAGGGGGTTACAGAAAAAAGAAAAGAGCAGCTTTTCAAACTTGCCTACAGAGTTGTCAGCAAAGCCGTTGAGAGGCTCAAACAAAACGAGCAGGCCTGAGTGTTTTCACTGCTATCTCCTTTTTATCCAGCATGACCTTGAATCCTTCCTTTGCAACGAAGGTTTTTACTCCGGTCACGTTTTCTATGAACCTTGCCTCCTTGTAGGGATTGGCGAAGTGCATTTTCATGCCTATGTGGTTCATGACGATTGCCTCTGGCTTCTGTCCCATGGTTTTCAGCATATAAACAACATCCTCAGTGCACAGATGGTATGGTATTCTCATGTCCCTTGGCCGGGTTATTGCTATGATCATAAGCCTTGAGCCTTCGTGCCATTTTTTCAGCTCATCGAAATATTGTGTGTCTGGTATGTAGGATATGTCCCCAAATTTCGTCCCCATTCGAAAACCTATGGTTGTAGGATCGGAATGCATTGAAGGTGTTATTGTGAGCTCCTCCTCGCCGAGGGATAACCTGTTTCCCGGTTCCGGTGTGTGAACCTCTTCAAGCGAATCAAGGTGGTATCTGGAGACAGCGGGATTGTAGCTGTCATCTCCATAAACGACGCTCTTTGAGGCTATGAGAACCCCTCTTTTTTTGAGAGCTCCACCAGTCATGGCTTCTATCATTATCTCTGCATCGTTGCAATGGTCGACATGCCTGTGGGAAACGAATATGACGTCAAGCCTTCTTGGATCAAGCTTATAGCGCCATGAACGCACCAGCGCACCTGGTCCTGGGTCGACATATATGTTTCGGCTGGCTCTGATAAAGAAACCCCCAGTCGAACGGAATTGTGTGATGGTAATAAACCTACCGCCCCCACTGCCTAAGAATGTTATCTCTATCACCAGTACACCTCCATTTTCTTTTTCAGACAGTAAAACTAGGCTGGTTGAGTATATAAGATATTTGGCCTTCCGAATTTTTTCAACATCCCATGAATTGCAGGGGACACGATGCAGGCTCTGGCAACAGGCATTCTTTGTCGCACTCCTCATGGCCCCGTCCTGAACCTGTTGATTAAGGCTTACGGCATAGCAGGAACTCCGACGGCAAAGGAAATGCCCTTGCAGCCCCACAGGCATTTCAAGGAAACCCTCGTCTATATAGATGCTTTGATAGCGATAATATTCATAATCCTCAACGAGATACTCGCCAGGAATGGCTCAAAGTTCAGAACTCCAGTATGCTGGTTGCGGTTAGAATATACCTCCCACTCAGCCTCGGCGTTCCAATATTCATCGATGGACTCACGAGGTACTTTGTCAGCAGAGCCAGAGGAACTAAAGCTGGAGAGAAGCCCACTGATGCTGGAGAGGCTATAATGGGAATATTCTTCGCTGCGCTTGTAGTTACAAACAAAGCACCAGCTCCTCGCTGGAATCATCCTCTGGCTCTACACACTTGGAAGGAATTTGAGTGATTTCTTTCTTTATCCCAAATTTTGTACCAGAAACCGTTTAAAACAACCTGTGTAAATTAGAGTGGTGATAATCATGGTGGAGATTGAAAGAGTTTCTCGGGAAGTTGAAAGGCTTGGGGATGAGATGGTTAAAACTTTGGTGGAGCTTATTAGGATTCCGGCGATAAGCCCTGACTACGGGTATGAGGGTGAGTACGAGAAAGCGCAAAAGTTGCTTGAAATCATAAGGGATTGGGCTTTTGATAAGGTTGAGGTTTATGAGGCCCCGGATGAGAGGGCTAAGAATGGGGTTAGGCCAAGCATCCTCGCCTATTATTACGGTGAAAAGGGCGAGGATTCACCAAGATTGTGGATTTTAACGCACTTAGACGTTGTCCCACCCGGCGAGGGTTGGACGGTTACAGAACCCTTCAAGCCCCTCATCAGGGATGGTAAAGTTTATGGTAGGGGGAGCGAGGATAATGGTCAGAGTTTGGTCTCCTCACTGTATGCAGTTAAGGCCTTGATGAACCTTGGGATAAGGCCGAAGAGGACTGTTATTTTGGCCTTCGTCAGTGATGAAGAAACAGGCAGCAAGTATGGTGTTGAATGGCTCATGAGGGAGCATCCTGAACTCTTCAGAAAGGACGACTTAGTTCTCGTCCCGGACGGTGGGAATTCTGATGGCTCATTCATTGAAGTGGCGGAGAAGAGTATTCTTTGGCTCAAGGTTAAGGTTAAGGGTAAGCAGGTTCATGCTAGCATGCCCGATAAGGGTTTGAACGCTCATAGGGTTGCCCTCGACTTCGCCTACCACTTGGATAAACTCCTTCACGAGAAGTATTCTGAAAGAGATGAATTGTTTGAGCCGCCGGTTAGTACTTTCGAGCCGACGATGGTTAGGAATCCGGCTGATAGTCCAAACATTGCTCCGGGTGAGCACGAGGTGGTTTTCGACTGCAGGATTCTGCCAAAATACAGGATAGACGAAATTCTGAAAGACGCCGAGAGGCTAGCCGAGGAGGTTAAGGAGAAGTACAGACAGGAAAATCTTCCAGAGGTGGAGTTCGAGGTTCTCCAGCGCATGGACGCTCCAGAACCAACCGACCCGAACAGTGAGATAGTTAAACTCCTTCAGGAGGCGCTGAAGAAGCTCCGCGGAAAGGAGGCGAAGGTGGGTGGAATAGGTGGTGGAACTTTTGCGGCTTACTTTAGAAAGCTTGGAATTCCAGCTGTGGTATGGGCGACGCTTGATGAGACCGCCCATCAACCCAACGAGTATGCTTGGATAAAGAACCTGGTCGAGGACGCAAAAGTCATGGCCGCTTTGGCTCTCCTTTGATCTTTTTACTTCAAACCATTTTGAAGTTATGGGAGAACATTTATATCATCGTGTATAATAATTCACGGTGGAATGGATGAATGTGAAAGCTGTTGTTATTCTACTCTCCATCATTGTTTTGGCCAGTGGATGTGTAACATCTCCACACTCAGAAACAGGATCACACACTGCTCCCAGCACCTCGAATGATGTCATTAGCCCCATGAGAACTCCTGAAGTGCAAGGAATTGCTGATGCTAATAATCTCTTTACGCTCCAGCTTTATAGAAGACTTTCGGTGGAAAACAGCGGTAAAAATGTATTTTTCTCACCATTTAGCATATTTATAGCACTGGCAATGACATATGAGGGAGCACGAGGAAAAACTGCTGAAGAGATGGAAAATGTGCTCCATCTTCCGGACAATGCTTCCCTACGCAGAGATTCCTTTAGAACTGTCCTTCTCGAGGCTGAAAATCCAACGGCCCTTAATCTCCGAATAGCGAATGCTCTCTGGGTTCAGAAAGATTTTCCGATTAAAGAGGGCTATCTGAATGTCATTAAAAGATACTATCTTGGATATGTGGGGAGTGTAGACTTCAAGCGAAACCCAAGAGGTGCAGAAGAAGAGATAAACAGATGGGTAAAAGAACAAACCAATGGAAGAATAAAGAACCTCGTTAGCGGCCTTTCTCCGCTTACAAGATTGATCATAACAAATGCTGTCTATTTCAAGGCCAATTGGTCCCTCAGATTCAATCCAAGCAATACGCATAATGGCACTTTCACATTGTCTTCTGGCAAAACTATAGTTGTTCCCATGATGCACAGGAAGGGTCAGTTTGGATACGCTGAGACTGACGACCTTCAGATTCTTGAGATGCCCTATGAGGGTGATGTCAATCACAGGTTCAGCATGGTTGTAATCCTTCCGAAGAAAGCGGATGATGTTGAAGAAAAGCTCACTCCGCAGTTCATTGAAAAAGTCATGAACTCATTAACACCTCAGAAAGTTGATGTGACAATTCCAAAATTCAAATTTGAGACTGAATACCATCTCGGCAAAATCCTTCAGGAAATGGGTATTAAGGATGCTTTTTCTGATAAAGCCGATTTTTCTGGAATCTCTGAAAGACCTCTGGCAATCAGCGATGTGATTCACAAAACCTTCATAAGCGTCGCTGAAAATGGTACAGAAGCCGCAGCTGCCACAGCCGTGATATTAACAGCAGCCGTCCCTCCCGGAGAAGAACAGAAATACAAGGTATTCAAGGCGGATCACCCCTTCATTTTCATGATAATCAACAAGGAGAGTGGAATGATAGTTTTCATGGGGAGACTTGAGGATCCGAGAAGGTAATTAACACTTCTTTACTTTCTGTTTCTGCAAAGGAGATATGTGACGACGACAGTAACCCGTGGCATTGAAAGAAGATAGGGATTCTTTCGAGGAAATGATGCTGTTGTCGCCTTTTCCATGTGAATGTGTGGCATTGACTAAGACGAAGTTAGAATAATAAAAATGTGGATTCACAAAAACTGTGGTAGTGTTGTTCGTGGTAACAAAAACAGTGGAATACTTAAAATCAATTTTGCCGAGCTTAAAAGCTTTAAAAGTTCCATTTTAATGAAATGTAAGAGTTTGTACTGGTTCATTATCTCGCTTTTAATTTTTGACCTCTTCCAAGAGGTCTTGATGTAATACGTGATGTTATATTTCTGGTCAACCAGTACGGAGCCGTTTACAGGGATTCCCCTAATGAGTTTTGTTCTCACCTTGACTCGTGCCATATTTTTCGAAACGTTCAGCTTGGGGCATAGGAGAGGTGTAGCACTTGGCTCGAGAAGGTGCACCCCCAGAGGGATCTACTGATAATACCAATCAATTTCTGTATCGGGATTCACCCATATATCATCGTATGCCTCAATCTCTCAAGTGGAGATGAATATTATGTTCGAATGTGGACAAATGAAAACCCTTGGTTGGGACAGACCTTGAGCTATAATCTCAACATTGAAGGATGTGAGGGGAAGGGTAAAAATAAGGAAACACAGCAATATCTCGATTGTCTTAATGAATCTGGACATGCTGCTCATCACGGTTAGCTATCTTAAAAATTATTTAAACTTTTTTAGTACTCTCTGGAGAAATGACTGCATAGAAGATAAAGTTGAAAAATCTCTATGCCAACTATATTACATGCCAACCTGGAAGGACGGAAAGCTTGGACTGCCGGTAAAAGAAGCCGTGAAGCTCTTTCCGGAGCTGAATAACTACCTTGACGAGCGTGGAAGGCTCGACTTCTCAAAAAGAAAAGCCCGAATACTTTACAACAGGGCTATAGCTAAGGCAATCTTTGGGCTGGAGATAGAGTACCACCCGCGCGGGCTCGTGACAACTCCTGTCTCTAGATACCTCTTCCTCAAGACCTTCCTGCGCGGGGGAGAGAGGGTTCTGGAAATTGGAACCGGTCACACTGCCATGATGGCCCTCATGGCTGAGAAGCTCTTCAACTGCGACGTTACCGCGACGGAGCTCGATGAGGAGTTCTTTGAGTATGCCATGAAGAACATCGAGAGGAACGGCGCCGGAGTTAAGCTAATCAAGAGCAACGGTGGGGTAATCAAGGAGGTAATTCCCGAAAGCGAGCGCTTTGACGTAATCTTCTCCGCCCCGCCGTACTACGAGAGGCCGACGAGGGGTGTTCTCACGGAGAGGGAAGGGGTCGGTGGTGGGAAACACGGCGAGGCATTCTCGGTGAGGCTCATCGAGGAGGCTCTGGGATATCTAAAACCTAAGGGAAAGGTAGCACTCTTCCTTCCCGATAAAAAGCCTCTAATCGAGGCTATAACGGAAAAAGGAGAAGAGCTGGGCTATTCCGTGAGGGATGTGCGCTTTAAAGCGGGAACGCGGTGGAGGCACAGTTTGATCCTGAAAAAATGAAAGTCAGGCCACGATGAGGCCTATCACCTGGCCCTGCGCCACCTCCTCGTTCTCCTTCACCAGAATCTTAAGCCTCCCGCTCGCCGGGGCCTTAACGTGCACGGTGACTTTCTCTATCATGACCTCCGCTATTTCCTCTCCCTCCTCGACGGGGTCGCCGTCGTTCTTGTACCAGCTCAGCAGGACGCCGGTCTTTTCCTCCTTCGTCGTCCGGGGTACCCTGACCTCTATCTCCATTCTGCCGCTCACCCGACCATGTCCTTCACTGTCTTCACTATCTTCTCCTTGTCCGGAAGGACGAACCTCTCCAGCACCCTGCTGTACGGGACCGGGACGTCCGGGTAGGCTATCCTCCTCGGCAGGGCTTTGAGCTCGTTCCCTATCCTCTCGACGACGGTGGCTATTATCTC
>JAMOPD010000228.1 GCA_027064745.1 Thermococcaceae archaeon | reverse complement strand
GAACTCACTGTTGATAAAGGTCTTGGTGAACTCCATAGTCTCCTCGGGTGAGAGCCATTCAACATCTTCGGGAACGCCCTCGACCCAGAGGTAAACGAGCTCATCCCCCTTCCTCGCTATGAGGAGGGTGAAGATTTTAACGCCGAGCTCCTGTGCGAGCTTGACTTCCCTGCCGACAAGGGATGTGAACTTCCCGAGGGGGGCGACGGCAACGAAGTATTCAGCATCCCTAATCCTGTCGCTCGTGTCCCTTAGGCCGTATTTCGAGGGCACGAGGATGTTGTTGGAGTTAAGTTTTTCTTCGATAATCTTGAGGATTGCCTTCTCGGTTCTGGTGTGGTATAAAAAAGTGGGCTCGCTCAGGTAGACGAAGGGCCCGCGGACTTCTTTCTTCTTCCTCCTCAAAAAGCCTAGCATTGGACCACCTCAGGTGGGGATAATGTCATCATCTCGACATCAGGAGGGATGACACTCCTCATCGGTTCGCAACCCAAATCTCCCCTCTCAAGCCTCCTTTCGGCCAAAGGGGCATTTTCAGCGGAGTGGGTGTCATCGGTTAAAGTGGGTCTGTCATCCCACCTCCTTCGAAGTTGCTCTAGAAGGAGAGGTTAAAAGGTTTTACCATCTAAAAACAGCTAAGAAAAAAAGAGTCAATTAGCCGTCATCGGTTAATAAAAATACCCAAAACCTTTAACCTTCAAGTTTCTTCTTTAGATTTTCCTTAACTTCTGGCTGGCTAATCTCAGCCATTGCCGAAAGAATTTCAAAGCTAAGTTGATTTCTTTCATGAGCATCAAAAAGGTTAACATTACTTAACAAAACTTCCATAGCGGCTCCTGGGAAGCCCCTTTCAATCAAATGTTCGATTATCTTGGTGATAGCCTCTTTCAGAAGGTTAGATGAAAGTTCACTAACGATCTCATTGGCTGTATTTTTAAAGAGTTCTTCAATGTTAGTTTTATCACTGTTAACCCGGGCATTTTTAAACTTCCTAAGGATGTCAATGACAAGAGGCTGGTTTTCATTGTTTAACGCTTCCAGTATTGCCAAGCTTGCTAGTATTATGTCTGAATATGTGTACGAGACATTAGCAATCTGATTCAGCTTTTTCTTTTCAGAATTTAGGATTTTGTATGCATCCACTGTGAGCCTAATGGTTTTTGTGTTTAATTCGTCCATTGAACTCACCAAAGTGCATTCTTGTCTTCTGCTAATAAATATTGTCGTGAATAAGCCCGTGTGCTTAGTCAAAGTAGTACTTACTTTCCTCTGCAGCTTTTTTGATATCATCAACTAACTCCCTTAAAGAGCTATATTCGCTTGCCAACCTTTCAAGTTCTGTGATAATAATCTCTGGAGGCAGTATATAAAACCTGTCAAATTTTATAAAGTCCTCTATCGAGCCTTTGAAGCTTGTTGTGTATCGTCTAAGAGATTTAACAACTTCCTGGCTCTGTTCTTCCTTCACGATTTTAAGGTATTCCTTCGTGAATAGAGACAAGAAAAATTTATCTAGACCAAATTCACTTAGATCTCCCTCTCTTAAAACTATAGACAAACGTGCTCTTAGGAGGATTTCAAGTGTGTCAACAGGAACCACAACAGTATAAACTTTGTCCTCAAATTCTTTGAATCTGGAGTGGACATAGTTCATTAATCTTCCATGCAAATCAATTAAGCTGTGAAGATTGAATTTGAAGAGGACAAATATGAAAGGAATATCTGGCTTTAGTGGGGCAGCTTTGTAGATATTAGACTGCAAAATGTGAGATAAGTATTTTCCATACTTTTCTGTCAGTTCCTTTCTAAAGTCCACATTAAGAGAAGACTTAGCATCAACTATTCCTATAACCCTTACAGCGGGCCCTGTGAGATCTCTAATAAAAACTATCGAGTCCGGAACCTTAATGCCTCTATTCTTTGAACCTCCAAAGGTTATGTCTACCCCGTATAAATACCGAAACGCTAGGGAGGATATGTTCTCAAGATACTCATCAAATTTTGGCATGTTTTTTAATTTGAGTGTCTTAAGATTAGATAACAACGAAAGAAGATATCTAGGATTTGTTTCAACTGAAACCATAAGTTCTCTAAGGTTCTCAGGCTGAATAGAATTTATTATCCTTCTCTCCAGATCCTCTATTTCACTATTTGCCTCAATCCAATA
>JAMOPD010000227.1 GCA_027064745.1 Thermococcaceae archaeon | reverse complement strand
TCAAGTTTGTTGGTTATTTATGATTCTTTCTCACTTGGATGGGCAATGCCATTTAAGATCCTAAAATATCAGCTTTCAAAAGGGTATCTTGGGATTATTATAAATTACAACCTACCACTTCCAAAATTGATACTGAGAGGAAAATCCGTTGGATTGGATATAGAAGAAGAAGGTAAAAAGGGTAATTTGATAATAATTGATGTTTTTGGTTCAAAATATGATTTCCACTACCCCGGCGATTATATCTACAAGATAGAAGTCTTTAATCCCGAAACATACATCCCAAAATTAGAGCAAATATATAGGGAGATCTTCAAAAAGACAAACAAAACGGGGATAGTAGAGTTTGTATTCTCAGTTGACGGTATGGCTTTTGAGATTGGTGAAGATAGAACTGTTAAGCTTATTAAACGTTTGTTATCAAACAAGACTATAAACGGGAGACATCTATTTTCAATATACCTTTTGAACAAGGATAGAGTTTCTATGGAGTTTCTATCATGGAATATCGAATTTAATGACTATGTTGTTGAGTTTCTGAGTGAAAGGAACAATCATGAAATTTCAGAACAAATGTACGTTCTTAAATCTCCACTCTTTGAATTCGAGCCGAGTGTATATAAGTATGATATAAAGCATCAGAACATAATTCCAGTGAAGAGATGAAGAGTTATAAACTAATAAATCCACATATTGGAGAAGGAGTAACTATGATGAACTAGGCAAACTGACGTTAAGGATGATGACGATCTTGAGTGCTGAGTTAATAGTAGGTCAGGCTTAGTAGTAATAGTTATACTGAATCCCACCGGTTATCCTGACAGTATGTTATGTCAAAGATAAAAGATAAAGACAAGATCCATTATCTGACTATTATTTCAACCTTTCTTGGTACAATTGTTATACTGTAATCTTGGGAAACTTCTTTGATAGCTCGTTTTATGATTGCTGTAGATTCCTCTTTTATCCTCTCCTCTGGAACACTAGAGAATGCTCCAAACAGCCCACCAATTTCTTCTTTTACAAAACTTGCTTCTATATCAACTTTTGCGGCTTTTCCATCAAAATCCCAGTTGAATTTGAGCCATTTAAAACTGGCCCTTGGAACAAGTTTAAGCTCACTATGTATTCTTGATTTTAAAGTTTCCATTGCAGGTCTAACACGATTTTGAATAAGTGTTTGTTCGGTCTCCTTTTTCTTCTCCTCTGTGAATGGTGCGAGTTCATCTATCCCAGCCTGTTTCAACAACATTTCAACTTCTTTTTCAAGTTCAGCTTTCTTTTTAATGATTTCTTCTGCCTTAAAAGAAGGCACATGCCCTTTAGCTTCCTCCAGCTCTACTGTTACCCTACGGACAGTAGTGTATTTATTTAAAATTCTTCCTATTTCCCTTGCATGTCTGGAAACGATAGCACTCACTGTTGTTTCAGCCTTTATCTTGTCCATATCAGAGCTAGAAGTTCCAGCTAGGGAAACATTAATTTCAAATTCTTGTCTTCCAACGACATCCACATACATCTTTTTGACTTTGATTCCCGCATCCTCAATTTCTTTGAGGATTGTTTTTGAAAAAGCACTAAAATATGTCCAGTAATCCTCGAGAGCTGTTAGGGTTATTACGCCATCTTTCCCAACAGAAGCAGTTTTCCTCTTATCTCTTTCCACGATTTCTTGGGGTCTAACCTCCTCTCCATCAATTACAATTTTCATGCCTTTTATTATAGCTTTTATCCCGGTTTCTCTGAAGATAACGGGGGCATATTTACTTATTGCATGCATCATTCTTTTCTCGGCTATTTCCTTCTGCATCGGAGGAGCATTTGAAAACCCGTATAATGCCACATTTAAATAAACAACACCCTCCCCGACATTACCTTCAAAGACTATTTTAGTAATTTTTAGCCCTTTAATTCTCTTTGATTCTTTAAGAAGATCTTCTGCATATTTTTTAAATGCTCCCTCTGGAATTGAACCCCCTCTCAGGCTGATTTCCACCTCTGGGGCTTCTATTTGTTTTATGCTTTCTTGGACAAGTGGTTTAGATTCTTTCTTTATTTCATGTTTAATTTCTGCCTTTTTTATAGGAGTTTTTCTTTCTGTTCCGACTTCTTCCTTTGGTTGTGGGAGAGATTCTTTTTCTTCTTTAGTTTCTGATGTCATTCCAAAAAGCTCTGAGATGGCAACTTGGGGAGTTGAGGTGTATGCATCAATATTATCCGCCAGTGAGAGCTTAAGGCTTATTTCATCAAGCTGATAAATATCAAGTACCATGGGCTTTCCTAAAAGGGATTTAAATATCCCAAATGCTTCATCTCCCATTACAGAAGTTTTTTGGTCAACAAGCATGGCCTCTATTGCCAAGAGCTTTGACCTGTCTGTGAGCATCATAATGTAATATTTTCCAGTAGAGTCTTTTGTGAAAATCTTCAGAAAAATTCCATTTGAATTTGAAAGAACCTCGTCTACGATGGATTTAAGCTCCTGAATATCGGTAACCACGATATTTTCCTTAATCGGCTGCTCGGCAGGCACTTGCATGATCACCACCATTAGATATATATATCCCCTTCCCTAAAGAATGCTAGGAAATTCATCGTCATAGTATATCAAAGCAGATATTTAAACATTATTGTACTCAAAAGGTGGGGACTTATGAGAGTGCTGATATTCGGAGGAGGCTCAATTGGCAGATTAATAGCAGAGGCATTAAAGGGTGAATTTGATGTTGTTATCATAGAAAAAGATGAACTTAAAGCCAAAACTCTCTCTGAGAGTGGTTTCCAAGTTATACAGGGTGATTTCTCGTATACTGCAACATTGCTAAAAGCTGGAATTGATAAAGCTGAACTCGCTGTACTAACAGTGGCAAATATATCTCTGATAAAACGCACGGTTCACGTGATAAAGACAAATAATAAAAATATTCCAATACTTGCGATTCTCCCAGATGATCTAAAAGTAGAAAATCTTGAAAAAGAGATCAGAGAAGAATTTGAAACCGAAGTTCATATAGACTATACCATCTATCCAAAGAAGGCTATTGTAAATAGCATAATAAGTATTGTATCTCATATTGGAGAGAGAAAAAATGCTAACATGCTAGTTAAGAAACTTCAAGAATTGAAAAAGGAAGGAGAAGGGCTTGCTATAGTCGTCCATGACAATCCAGATCCTGATGCACTTTCAAGTGCTATGGCTTTAAGTGTTATAGCACAGAATGCAGGGTTAAAACCTCAGATATTTTATGGTGGGGAAATAACCCATCATGAAAATCGGGCATTTGTTAATATTCTCGGTATAGATATTCGGAAAGTTTCAAAAGGTTCATATGAATTAAAAAGATTCCCCTTTATAGCACTAATAGACTGTCAGCCTAATGGAAATTTAACAATACTCGAAGAGGAAGACTTCAAGAAAATAAAAATAATAATTGATCACCACCAGATTCTCCAGCATCTTAAAGATATACTTCCAGATGACGCTTTTCTTGACATACGGCCTGAAGTTAATGCTTCAGCTTCTATACTAGCTGAATACCTGAAAATGCTTGGTTTAGAGATGTCAGAAACCCTCGCAACTGGGTTGTTTTATGGGATTTATATTGATACAAAAAAGTTTTCAAAAATTGGACATGCTGAATTAAAAGCTATAGAGTTTCTAACCCAAAAGGTCAATTATGAGTTGCTTGATAAAATTGAACATCCTGATATCTCAACTGAGACTGCTGAAATACTCGCTAGGGCAATAATGAACCGCAGAATATACAAAAATGTCCTTATTTCAAACGTCGGATTTATAAGGAGCAGAGATGCTATTGCGGAATCTGCTGATTTTCTTTTAAGGCTTGAAGGGATAAATACTGTCCTTGTATTTGGTATAGTCGATGATAGTATAGAAATATCGGCTAGAACGAGGGATGTGAGAGTGAATATCGGAAAAATCCTTAGAGAGGCTTTCGGTAATATTGGAAGTGGTGGGGGGCATTCTCAGATGGGTGGTGCAAGAGTCCCCTTGGGGATATTCACTTTAGCTAAGGATAAATCCTCACTTCTAAGACTAGCAGAAGAAGCAATAACAGAGAAATTTTTAGATGCTCTGAAAATTAAAGAAAGCTAATCTTCTCTTGTTTTTACAAGTATTATATCCCCTATGGCTGTAACCCTATCATAGGGAATGCCTACTTTCTTTCCTGGCAGTCCCAAAGCTATCACTTTGCCATATCCTCTATCAATATCGATAAGAACTTCATCGACATAACCGACGTAATAGCCCTTAGTGTTGTATATCTGCTTCCCATAGAGCTTTGAGAGTCTTATCACCATTTTAATCACCTGAAATAGTTCAGCTCTATGATATTTAAATGTTGCTTTAGTTTTTATGATACTGTCAGGATAGGTCAGGCTTATAGTTATATCTGGATTTATCCTCAGGCGCTCTCACAGGTTATTTTATATTTTTAATACTGTTAGCCATCTAACTCGGGGTAAAAGGACAAATATGAACTGAGATATTTTGATAGCAACACGAGAAAACTTAAGCTCATTTCAAGGGCAAGCGACATCAAAAAGCTCCCAGAAGGAAAATATGATACTTTCATGGTAAATCCAGCTAGGGTTACTTTTTGAAAGCCTTGGGAGAGGGATATCAGTAAATTGCTGAAGCTATTTCGTCAACGTAGGAACCTCCAGTACCTGCAAATCGAACCGTCTGCGCACCATTTACCTTAATAGTTCAACATTTTTCTGTTTCCGTAAATTAAACATAACTCTGAGTAAAGCTACAACCAGAGACACAAAAGCCCCAATAACCCCTGTTACCATCACACTCATGACAGCGCCTTCAACCTCTGCCAAATGCACATTCATAAACAGCAACATTCCAACTATGAAACCGCCGAAATATGAAAATGGAATTAAAGCTATATCTAAATCACTCTTGCTCTCTACCATAAACATGCCCACAATAACTATTACGAGGAATGCAATAGAATAACCAAGCGTAAGAGGTCTGTATCTCCACAGTAAATTCAGGAGAACAGTTATTGTCAAACCTAAAATAAAAGCCACGCCTGAAGCATTCACTCCACCTCTTTTTCCTATTGCTCCGTAAAATGCTCCTCCAAGTAATCCGACGAGATATACTGGTATCAGTGTGTCCATACTAGTCGATGGATGGAACGACATTACTATCAACACGAAACTTATTGTTATTCCCACTCCTGCAAACGCTAAAGAAGAGAGCAATCTTCTCATTTTAACTTTACCACCTTTAAAGTTATTTTTGAGCCATCCTTAAGGTTTAACTCTTTTCTTAGATAAACCGGAGAGATTACCTCCGCTATCCGTGGTGGATGAATAGTTCTAGATGGTATTACCACAGCACCTTCAACTCCATCAATCATGACTCTGTAGGCTTTAACATCTCCAAATGTTCTACCTTCTTTAGTAAATCCCGGGATGGTAATAGGTTTTGCTCCACAGAGGGCATCAAATATTGTTTTTGGGAATATAACCCTCACATTAAGAGTACCGGGATATGGCGTAAATCCAAGATATTCCTCAATAAGATGAGCATAATGTCTAACATAATAGGCGCCCTCCCCAATTCCAGAAATAACTTCTCCTATTATTATTCCCTGATACACTACATCATATATCTCATCGCAGAGTTCTTCCAGAAATTTTAGTCCATTTTCACTAATTTCAACATATGTTTTTCTTCCGATTATCTCCTTGACTATCAGACCCTCTCCCTCCAATTCATCAAGTATTCTAAGCACAGTTTGAGGAGAAAATCCCAGTTCATTTGCCAAACCCCTAACTGTTATTTTCTTTTTCTCTCCAATAGCTCCTTTTTTTGCAAGTGATAACATGATCTTCAGTCGTTTCATTTTTCTTTCCCCCTAGAGAGTGCATCTGCAATTTTAAGAGGTTTTGGGTAACCATCATCATTGAGTATTTCAATTACTTTTTGTGCACTCCTTAAATCGATTAGGTTTCCAACACTAACATAAGCTTTTCCCACTTTTACCAGAGTGCCCTCAGGATAGTCTCTTAAGGGTTTCTTGGCAACTCCTATAACAGGCCTCTTGAGAAGTAACCCTATATGAGAAGCCAGACCATATCCTCTTGGATGAGCTTTTCCATGCCCCTCAACCAGCAGAATATCAAATTCTTCATCCCTAACAGCCAGCAGTACGGGCTTAGTTTCCCTGAGAAAGAAAAAAGTAGAAATGTAAGGGAAATCAACCTCGGTTTTAATCACCCTATCTTCCAAGAGTCTGCATTCAGGAAAAGAGCACAGAACAAAGGCTGCTCTTGCAGTGTTTCCCCTATATGATACATCAACTGCAGCAACTGTCTTAATCATCCTTAATTCAACTGGCCGCTCTATTATCCTCTCCGCGAGCTTTCTCTGCACATCTGAGATCCTCTTAAGGTTCATAACCCTCACCAACTGCAGTTATATGATTACATTTCCGCTCTAAGCTTTTCGTTAGTTTCATTCTGTTTAAAGCATTAATTATGTAACTACATTTTTATTGCCTTATTTAATTTCTCCTCAAGGCTTTTAGTTAGTTTTGCCCGTGTTAAATCTTCGAGGGTTCTCTCAACAATATACCTTGCTTGATCTTGCTTCTGTCGTATATTCACAAGGCCTTTCGGATATTCAAGCGTCATTAGTTCCTCATAAATCCGGCTCATGGTTTCATAAACGTTCTGGGCTTCCTCAATTTTATTCTCCATAAGTAGAAGAAGGAAGTGTCTCCTGAGTTCTCCTATAAGGTCCCCAATTCCGAGGAGATAATTTGACTCCGGCACTCCAAGTTCTTTAGGTGATGGAAACCCAGAACCTGTGAGGTAGGAATAGAAAAGCACAGCCTCAACGAACTCCTGATGAGCATTCTGAACGTAACCGGTAAAGTACAGGTCCGGATGAGGCAACAGCTTTTCATTCAACATTTCTATCTTTTCCTTCACTTTTTCAATCCTCTCCCATGCAGTCTCTATATCCCCTCTGTGAAGAGCTTTTATACTGTCTCCACTCAATCTCACAATTTCTCTCGTGATTTTCAGCGCCTCCTCTCTAAGGAGATCTTTTTCATCCAGAACATTTCTTATCTCATCTATAATTTCCGAGAGCATCATTTTCACCGTAAGTTCTCTTGAAGAAGAGCTTAAAAAGTGTGAGTTTCTCGGTTCATTCTTGAGGGTTTAAGTTTAATAACTACTAGTTATATTAGGAATCCTAATTTATGCCGAAAAATATATAAGGCAATGAACTAAGGTGCGCATAGAGGTGATGATCATGGCGGAGAAAGTCAGGAATATAGTTGTGGAGGAGCTTATGCGTACTCCGGTTGAGATGCAGAAAGTTGAGCTCGTTGAGAGGAAGGGAATCGGCCACCCGGACAGCATTGCCGATGGTATAGCTGAAGCTGTCAGCAGGGCATTGAGCAGGGAGTACATTAGGAGATATGGCATAATTCTACACCACAACACGGATCAAGTTGAGGTTGTTGGAGGAAGAGCATATCCTAAATTCGGTGGTGGTGAGGTTATAAAACCAATTTACATCCTTCTTTCAGGAAGGGCCGTCGAGATGGTTGACCGCGAGTTCTTCCCGGTTCACGAGATAGCCATCAGGGCCGCCAAGGACTACCTCAGAAAGGCCGTTCGCCACCTGGACCTTGAGAACCACGTCGTCATAGACTCCCGCATAGGCCAGGGAAGCGTTGACCTCGTTGGAGTCTTCAACAAGGCCAAAGAGAACCCGATTCCGCTCGCCAACGACACCAGCTTTGGAGTCGGCTACGCCCCCCTCAGCGAGACCGAGAGGATAGTCCTCGAGACCGAGAGGCTCCTCAACAGCGACGAGTTCAAGAGGAAGTATCCTGCCGTCGGTGAGGACATCAAGGTCATGGGGCTCAGGAAGGGCGACGAGATAGACCTCACCATAGCCGCTGCGATAGTTGACAGCGAGGTCGACACCCCGGACGACTACATGGCCGTCAAGGAGGCTATCCACGACGCAGCGTGGGAGGTTGTCGAGACCCACACCGAGAGACCCACAAAGGTCTACGTCAACACCGCCGACGACCCCGAGAAGGGCATCTACTACATCACCGTCACCGGAACCAGCGCCGAGGCGGGCGACGACGGTAGCGTTGGAAGGGGCAACCGCGTGAACGGTCTCATCACCCCGAACAGGCACATGAGCATGGAAGCTGCTGCCGGAAAGAACCCGGTCAGCCACGTCGGAAAGATTTACAACCTCCTCTCGATGCTCATCGCCAACGACATAGCCGAGCAGGTCGAGGGCGTCGAGGAGGTCTACGTCAGGATACTCAGCCAGATAGGTAAGCCCATCGACGAGCCGCTCGTCGCGAGCGTTCAGGTTATCCCGAAGAAGGGCTACCACCTCGAAACCATCCAGAAGCCGGCCTATGAAATAGCGGATGCATGGCTCGCGGACATAACGAAGATACAGAAGATGATACTGGAGAACAAGCTCAACGTCTTCTGAACTTTTCTCCTTTTCTAAAAGTTTTGAAAAAACTCAGACGGCGGGATAGCCGTTCTGCTTGAGAACCCTGACGAGCCTCGCCTCTTCAAGGGCGAGGGCAACTTTCTCCTTCTTGACCTTGGCGAGCTTCTTGGCGGCCACCTTTTTCTGACGGGTCACCCTTATGAGTTTGGCCTCCTCAAGCATGAGGAGCTCCTTCTGTTTCTTCACAACATGCAACTTCCTCCGAAGTAATTTTAGCCTCTCCATTTCGTGTCACCTGCGTCTATATAGAAACTATAGTCCTTAAAAGGTTTTCGCTGAATGCTACATGTACATTCGACGATTAACGAGGAACAAGCATATAAACTTCCGGTAACAAAATAGAGTGAGTTCTCGGGGGTAAATCGATGATAATCGCCGTGAGTGGTACTCCCGGAGTCGGTAAAACCACGGTCTCCAAAATCCTGAGCGAAAGGCTTGGGTATGAATACGTGAGCATAAAGGACTTCGCCCTGGCAAAGGGCATCGGGGAGAAGGTAGGGGATGAAATCGAGATAGACGTTGACGAGCTCTTCCGAGCAGTTGGAGAGGAGTTCTCCGGGAGGGATGTTGTGATAGACGGTCACCTGAGTCACCTGGTTCCAGCCGATGTTGTCGTGGTTCTCCGCCTGCATCCCAAGATGGTGGCCGAGAGGCTCGAATCCAGGGGTTATCCCCGCAAAAAGCTTGCCGAGAACGTCGAGGCAGAGCTCGTGGACGTTATCCTCGTCGAGGCCATCGAGGAGAACGAAAACGTCATAGAGGTGGACACCACAGGCAAAACTCCCGATGAAGTGGTTGACGAGATTCTATCCCTCCTGAATGAGGGGGTGAAGAGGAGGGTTGGAATAGTCGACTGGAGCTGGGCTTACGATGACGTCGTCCAGTATCTAATGCTCGGAGGGGATTAAATATGGGAGCCCTCAAATGGCTCAGGTTTCTGCTCACGATACTCCTCGTTGCAATTATCCCGGTCATTATTGGGTATCTCCTGTGGGAGAGAAGGGGCCTCACTGCGGCCATCGTTGTGGTTCTCATCGCGTACTTCCTGGTTTACTGGTACGGCGACCGGATTCTGATGAGGTGGTACCGGGCAAGGCTCGTTGGGGAGAGTGACTATCCCTACCTGTATGCCGTGCTGAGAAAGCTCGCCTCCAGCGCCGGGATTCCGGTTCCCAAGCTGGCCCTGGCCCCGGTTGGAACCCCCAACATATTCTCCGCCGGCAAGGGGCCCGGGAGCAGCACGATAGTTCTGACCTATGGCCTTCTCAGGGTTCTGGACCCCGAGGAAATAGAGGGCGCCATTGCCCACGAGATTGCCCACATAATCAACAACGACACGCCCCTTCAGACCCTAGTCTCCGTGATCGGTGGCTCCCTCCTTGGCGTGGCCTATTCCATCGACCGCTTGATAAACCCGCCCTCCCGCACCAGGAAGAGGAGCAACCCTAACGATGGCCTCCTTCTGAGGATTCTCACGCCGATAGCGGGGATTTTCCTTCACGTTGGCCTCAGTCCCTCGCGCGAGTACTCCGCGGATGAACACGGCGCGAGGATAAGCGGGAAACCGCTCGCCCTGGCCAGTGCCCTTCTCAAGCTCGAAAAGGCAATCTCCTTCCGCCCGATGCGGGGAGGGAACCTCGCGACATCACCCATCTTCATAGTCAACCCGTTCCGGGGCGACCTCGCGGACATGGTTTCCACGCACCCTCCAACGAAGGATCGGGCCGAGAGGCTCCTGAAGCTCGCCGAAGAGATGGGCATCTACACGTAGGGGGTGGTCCCGTGAGGTTCGTAGCGGTTACCGACATCCATGGAAACGCCAAGAGGGCCCGCCAGCTTGCCGAGGTGCTGAGGGGCGGGGAATTTGACGCCCTCCTGGTGGCAGGAGACCTCACGCATTTCAGCGGTTCCGATAAGGCGAGGGAAGTCCTGGCACCAATGCTTGAGCTCGGGATGCCCCTGGTGGCGGTACACGGCAACTGCGACGGCAGAGACGTCCCGGAACTCCTGACGGAGCTGGGGATAAACGCCCACAACAGGCGTGTTGAGGTCGGTGGAGTAGGCATAGTTGGAATCGGGGGCTCCAACATCACGCCATTCCACACCATATGGGAGCTGACGGAGGATGAGATCGGAGGGATACTCGAGCGAAACTACCGCGAGGGGGACATAATCCTCTCCCATGTTCCACCCCATGGAACGGTCGCCGACAGGGTCCACTTCGGCCATCACGTTGGTAGCAGAGCGCTTAGGGAGTT
>JAMOPD010000226.1 GCA_027064745.1 Thermococcaceae archaeon | reverse complement strand
CACTTAATAAATGTAATCGTATTTCGTTCGTGTTTAGCTGACTATAATCTTGTTAGCTTTTTCAAGATTTCCCTTATTTTATCTAGTCTAATTCCAGTGCTCCGTTCTATTGCTAATATTAGTTCAATATCTTCTTTGTCTATACTTTTATTGATGATTACTAATATAATCCAAATCAAGATTAACAACCCCTCTATAAACCCAAGCCATAGTAAGTTTAGGTTTTTTGAGTGGAATCTTATCATAATTCTGAACAAAATTAATGTGGTTATGCATGTAAACATAACCTTGTTGTAATTGCGATAAAATGGATGAATCTTTGTAATTTTGTACAACTTTGTCGAATTCAAGATATTGACAGTCAGATACGAAACAGCTGTTGCTAATGCGGCTCCATTAGCGCCATATTGGGGGATTAATAATGTATTTAGTATTATATTCAGGCCTGCCGAAATAAAATTGGCTATCATGAAAAACCTTGTCTTCCCCATAACTATTATGCTTGTTCCGTTTAGCCCCAAAATTGTGTGAAACATAAAACCAAAAGATAGTATCTGAAGAGCAGGTGCTGCTTGGGCATACTTAGAACTGAATAGGAAGTTTATTGTGGCCTCCGGAAAGAGAAACATTACACTAAAAATTGGGAGGGTCAACATGAATATCCACTTTGTTAGAACTTGATAGAGTCGTTTTATCTCGCCGATTTTTCTCTGAGCGTACAACTGAGCAGCAATGGGGGAGTATAAAAATGCAGCAGAATTCAGGAACACCGGGATTAACCTTGCTAGGGGTGTAGCTGCATTATAAATTCCCACTACCTCAGAGTTTTTGTAATATCCCAGCATCAATGTGTCCGTCCAGTTCATGATGAATGAAAGGATTCCACTCATGAAAAGGGGTATCGAAAAGAGAATCAGCTGTTTTCCTATTTGAATGTTGAATCGAGGCTGTATACGGATAAGTTTGAGTCTGTTTATATCGATCATCATGGTCAGAAATCTCAATATTTGAGCAGTTATGTATGCATAGAAAACCCATTCAAATGGAAAACTGAAACCTACAAGCAATTCAACCAACGTTAGCCACAGTAGGGGGTATATTATATTTTGAAAGTACACCTTTTCTCGGACCCTGCCAAATCCCTGGGAGATTGCAATCAGTACGCCAGTCAAAGCGGAAAACGGCAGAGCGAGTGCCAATATCCTCAGGCTTGAGTTAAGGCGGGGCTCTTGAAACACCCCCGCAATGTCTCCGGAGGCTAGGGCCAAAATCAGGGCACCTAGGGTGCTACTTATAGTGACAATGACGAGTGATGTTGAGATTATGCTCTCCATCTTGCTTGGGTCTTTTTTCCTGTAGAATCCAATCTCCCTTGGCAACGCAGCTGGAAGGCCTAATGTTGCCACTGTGAGATTTATGCTAAAAATAGTTAGTGCGAGGTTGAACACACCGTACTGAGATGTTGAAAAGAATCTCGCGAGAAGTGTTCTGCTTGCAAACCCCAGCGTCATTGAGATTATTGTACCCATGAAGATTATCCCTGTTCCTCTGGCTATTTTGTGGAGTGCTTGATTTACTTCATCCATTTGAATCCCCTGTTTGCTTGTGTTGATCTCTGCTAGTTTGAAGGAGCTTTATTTCGTTTAAATGCTCTCTTAATTTAGCTCTCCACTCCATCATTCTCGGACCAAGGTTGTGAAGCATCTTGTTCTCTAGAGCTGAGAATCTTGGCCTCCTCACTAGCTGGTTCCAGCCTAGGATTCCGAATATGGCCTTGGTGGACTCATACCACAAGCAAAAGCCTTCATTTACCATGTGGTAGACCTCCAGACTTCGGCTGAATTCTGAAGGAATTTGCAAGTGCGCTCGTCACCTTGGGGGGTATAGGTTGGGCTCATCACATGGTCGTTTATTATCCTGAGTTTCTCGCCCTTTCTGGCCTTCTCAATCACCCAGTTAGCGAGGTTTCCACCTTTTCCATTTGCTCCAGCAACACTGAGTGAACTGGCTACTTTGATAATATAGTATCTGTCAGGGTAGTTCCTCGTGAAAACTCCCCCGGTGAGCTTGCTTGTCTTATAGATGCTTATTAGGTTTAGAGCATCTTCTCCGGTATTCAGCTTTCCTTTCTCTCCCTCAAAGATGTAGTTAGTTATGTAACTCCTGATAGCACCAATTTCTTCTGTGTCCTTGGTAATATTCAACATCTCAACGACGTTAACGAGAAAAGTTTTTTCTGGATTCTCGTTGCATTTGCATGTCTTGAGATACGGTGGGATGTTGATAATCATATTCAACTGAAATTCTTTTAGGATATTCAGATCTTCCATGTCTATAACATCTAATTCCTCATGGGTTGAAGGAATTGCTTCTTCTCCAAGTGCATTAATCAAATAGCTTCCAAGTTGGTATTCTGCTCCTATTATTGCAATTCCCATACTGAACCACCCGTTTTGATTATACGTCCCACTTAAAACTATGGTCTATAAAGAATCTAAACCTCTCACCTAATCATTATTAACAAAATTCTTTATTATCCTATTTTTCTCAACGTTTATGAACACCCCTCTACGATCTTGATGGTGTCAACTATTTTTACCTCTCTAGACCTGATGCACATAACATCATGGTTTGAATCATACGTTATCTCCATTTTCTCACCCCTTGTGTATTTCTTGATTTTGGAAGTTATATATGCTGTGATGATCAATCTCTCATCCTTCATCTCTTTATGAAGACCAACTTCTTGCTCAGAACATCTTGAGCAACTTTTTCTCCCCAAGTAGTCTATTATGATGTGATCTGATAGTTAACAGCATGAACTACGGAGTTTCTTAGAGTTTTTGTCTTTCAGTCTCTTTAGGTGCATATACTCTAAAGATCGATTCTTTTTATTGAACCACCTCAAAAACACCAACTCTCTCAATTGCCTCCTCCAAGGTTAGTTGTTTCCTCAATATTAATATTTAATTCAAAATCCAAGTTGTTCCAGATTATTCTGCCCCCATAGTTCAGGACATGTATGTGTTTCACCTTTGTATACACTGTCTTCCCATTACTAGTACTACAAAGCGTGATTAAAGCTCCTTGATTCTTCTCTCTGTGTAGATAAACTCTCTCGCCTATCACCCCTTGCTCAGCTCAGCCTTTTTTCAAGTTTTGGCGTTACATCTAACGATTACCCTGCCAGTTTCATGAATTTCTGCTTCGATGATGTCCTTTAATCACGTAGAAGAGTACCAGCTCGTTCATAACTGGAGTTCTGTCCCTACTAGGAATATCTCATTTTTGTACTAAATGTCCTTTCGAAATGTTTGAATGTTGTGTCTAATCTATACGGTATTACTTTAATTTTAATAAATTTAACTTACGCTTAAAGTTAGTGTCACCTGAATCACCACTGCGACCACAGTAACTTCCTTTGCCTTTGTAGTGTAGTATTATTCCTAATGATCTAAGATCACGTTCAGTAGACCGTAAATCTATTTATTTTCGTAAACGTCAGTTCTTTCTCTGTTGTGTTTGTGTAACTCCTAAAAAGTGAATTAAGAAACATAAATAGAATTGCAAAGGGCAAAAAGAACGTGGCTATTTTACTTTTAAATAACCGAAAAACATATAAAGTATTAAGGTGGAACTTCATATAATAACTCCTGAAGGTGGTACATATGAAACGACTCTGGCTGGTAGCAGTGGGAATGTCTATGCTCCTGTTTGTCGGGGGAATTAAAGTTGGAGTCTCATACTTCACGGATGTTGCCACATCCACGGGAAATGAAATCTCCACAGGAGAGTTTGATATAGGAATAAGCAGGGATGGTAGCAGATACTATGACGATTACAGGCTGTTCGAATTCTCAAATCTTAAACCCGGTGAGGAAAAGACAATCAGTTTTTACATAAAGAACCGGGGGGATTATCCAGTTTCCAGGATTTCCATGACCTTCAACATCACAGATGCCGAGAAGGGCGAGCTTTCGGGAGCAGAGGCACTGGTTGACAATACACCTGACACCGGGGAACTAAGCAGGAATATTGTGATAACAAGCTTTGAGGTCAAACATAACGGACAGACGACATCTCTGGATGACTATGTGGGCAAGACGCTTGCAGAACTTAACAACACCAAGATAACACTCTTCAGCGGAAAACTGAAGGAAGGCAGCTCAGTGCAGGTTTCAATATCCCTCAAGCTTTCAGAGAATGCGGGGAATGAATGCCAGACAGATATCTCCAAAATCGCCCTCAAAATCTATGCAGAACAGTGATGAGGCTGATAAACGGCAAGCAGGAGCATATTCTCAATAACAAAAGTTGATAAAGAAGGTAACATACCAACGGTAATGGCAAACCCTTTAAGCTATGGGGAGAATTTCCAACTGCGATGATGAGTGATGGGCGAACCGATTGATGAGGAAGGAAAGGTGATCTCTGAGCAAGCCTTTTAAATCCCTCCTCATACTTTTCTTGGGATGATGACTTCAGCCTTGCCTGAGGCTCGTGATGATGGAGTGACGGTCTGACCGTCTCCTTTTGTCCTATATTGAAATTAGGGGTTCCTAACAAATCTAGAAAATTTAATAAAGTTCGGATTTCTAATCCCGGACGGTATATCCTTCTTTCAGTGCTCAAGCTTCTAATTGACTTTTTGCAGTCAAGCATCGCCCTGATTTCTGATGGAATCTATTGATGTCATCATAAGCATCATTGGGATAAGGATTTCCTCAAAACCTCCTGATGAAATCCATCCCTTCGGTCATTCCCGTTTTGAGCCGCTGGTGGCCTTTTTAATAGGTGTTGCTCTTCTGATAGTTGCATATGAAATAGGGAGGGACGCTGTTTTCAGGATACTCCATAAAAGTACCATAGGGGTAAATTCCATCCTTTCCATTCTCTCCAAAGAGGCAATGGCGAGGTACTCCATATACGTGGGCAAAAAGCTCAACAGTTAGATATAGCAGATGCATACCACCACAGAAGCTATGCCCTCAGCAGTGTTGCTGTTCTCTTTGGATTGGGAGTCCAAAAGCTGGGCTTTGAATATGGGGATGCACTAGCAGGTTTGATAGTTGCATTTTTCCTCGTTAAAGTTGCCTTCAGTATAATCCTGGAGAATCTGGGATATCTAACAGGTCAGGTCATCATTTTGAGCTCTGTAAGTGTGCCTGGTGTTCATGACCTACGTGCTCGCTACGTCGGGAGCAGGTTTCACCCGAACTCACCTTAAAAGAGGCCAATGGGTAAAGAGGAGAATAGGAGAGCTGGAGGATGTTGATATTCAGGGTGTGACGGGGTAGCTCTCATACGGCATAGATTCTGCCATCTAAAGCTGGTGGGGAACTCTTTCTTACTGGCTCGATTACCACAAGTTTCCACGTGATTAAATTATCAATATTTAGTATTATCCAGTTCCCACGTCTAGTGTATTTCAAATAGTTCTTACCTTCCTCAGGGGATATGGAGAAAATCTGCATGATTTCGTAATTCTCTGGAATCCTCAGCTCGATTTTTATGTTTTTCTCTGGGGTTGTCCAGTCGTGAATCTTATCATAATGGTAGTTGTAATTAACCAAGCTCAGGATAAATTCATCGGTATCAGATTTTTTGAGAGGGGTTATCATTACATCATTTGAGGCATTTGTGTGGAGGATTTTATTTGTATTCCAAATGGGGCTTATCTTTTTCATCATGTAATTGAATAAACTGTTGTCAGGCTTTTTTTCTCCGAGAGAATCCCAGTAAGACTTACCAACTTTATCAATAACAATGACATTTTTGTTGTTGATTATGCTATTCCGCTTGTTATTCATGTCATCATAGAGAGCAAAATCAGCGGTGGTAACTAATCGGCCTCCACTTTCTAGGAACATCTCTATCTCATTTAAGTCACGGGAAGAAATCCTGCTTAATCCGGGGGCTATCAGCAGTTTGTAATTCTTTAGTCTTTTGTAGGAATCTGTGCTCAATATACCATTCATTCCAAGGAATAGCACATCGTACGGAATATGCATCTCTTCTAATGCTCGTGCCCAGCCTCGAATTTCGTTATAATACTCATCACTATCACATATTCCAAAAGCCGGGAAATATTGCCAGATTGCTGTTGGAAGAGAAACTAAGAGGGCAACGTTAGAATAGGAATGAGTATTCTCAAATAACTCCCGCATATTTGAGATGAAGCGATAGTATTTTGACACTTCTTTTTTCTCCCGTGAGCTTACCAATCTATGGGGTGGCCATCCTTCATCGGAAGAGCCTGTTCCGAAGGGTATGAGCATCCTACAATCAGGGTTGCTGTATATTTCTGCAATTCTGAGCTTTATAAGAGTGGAGATATCCCCGGGCGGTGATTCTGGTTCGAAGGGATTTGCAAACCAGAGGGTCCATTCACCGATCCAAACTGGCTTTGTAAAGTTGGAGGAAGCCCTAGCAAGTTTGCACACCAGCCCGTTGGTCTGGTATGGAAACGGTCTGAGTTGGCTGTCTTCAACATAAACAACATCCATATATGGTGTTAGGGTTATGTGAGGAATCCATGCGTAGAATTCGTTTGTTGACAGCAAAACTTTTCTATGGCTTTTCTCTGCATATTCTCTGGTCTCTGCTGAAACATTTTTGACAAGAGCTATTGCAGACTGATACCAGTATAACAGTGCTTCCTTTACAATAGGGTCCGATAAAACTTCGCTGTTATTCTCAAATTCTACCAGTTCAAATGGCCAGGATGTTAAAAATCTCTCCCTAAACGGGGTGGGAACTGGATGCGCTCCTTTTAGAGGATATTTATTTTCCAAGTAGGTTCTCAAACAGAAATTATCAACATCTTTAATCCCCAGCTCTGAAAGCTGACTTTTGGTGAATTTGGACTTTAGGTACTCTATAAACCCCCTACCTTCCCATGTATCCTTACAGCCCCAACCTCCACCCCAAACGAATGTAAAAATAGCATCAGGGCTGTCAAAGAATATTGCATCGGCTCCAGAATCAACGGCTTTTCTTGTCCAATACAGAAGAAAATCTCTCCAGTATGGATTTTGGGGTTGCATTATTCCGTAAAAATCCCTTCTGCCAAGTTCCTCCCCCAGAATTCTAATGGTGAGATAACCTGAGAATGAGCGGGATAGTCCCACGGTATACGGGTCTGAAGATATGGTTCCGTTTGGATATCTCCATTTTTTAGAGTAGGGCATTACATGCTGGTAATAATACAAAAAGCCAATCTGGGAATTGTATGGATCATCAACAGAATCTCCAACATGCCATCCCACGGCTATTCCAACGGGAATGTCATATGCATGAGAAAGTGAAATGAGTGACTGTATATGTCTCCACTCTCCCGGATACTTCATCCATGGTCGGTAGTCTATCCATGCTTGAACGGTGTTATGAAGAAATTCAAGCTGATAATCGTTTTTTATCTCGTTCAGCATATCTCCGTAGAACTCAATCCTGAAAGCATCTCCCACAACAATTGGGTCATTCCATTGGGTTGCTGTTGATATATTTGCCATTAATACAAAAATCATGAGACATACTGCTATTCTCTTAGTGCTTAGATTGACAAACATCCCAAGCACCTTTAATAATGGTGAGTGTAGTGTATATAAAACTCTTTTGTTTAAATCCATCAATGGATATTAAGTTATAGTTCTATATCCTACAGAATTTCCCTCAAATCGTTCAAAAACTTCTCTAAATGTTCTCTCCTCACGTGTGGCATCATAACAATCCTGATGTAGCCCCTGTGAGCGCTTATTCCCCAGCCCCTGTTTTTAAGCTCTCCCTCGATCCTTTCAAGCTCCTTGGTTCCAAATGAGACGATATTGAGAACGGGCTCCCTGATGAGGTAAACCCCTGGAATTTTCTTCAGCTCTGAGGCAAACCATCTTGAGAGTTCCATAGCCTCCTTCACAATCTTCGTATAGCCTTCAAATCCGAGGTGCTTTATCATGGCCCACACAGCTAGGGCATTTGCTCCGGGCCTCGTCCCAGTTATGGTTGCCTGCCAGACCTTTCCTCCAGCCAGATACGGCGCAGGGATACTTATTGCCTCTAAAAATTTCTTTTCTCTGAATATTATCCCTCCTGCCGGGATAGGAACCATGCCCATTTTATGCGGATCTATTGTTATACTCTGCACTCCTTTCAGCTTGAAGTCAAAATCAGGTAGATCATAGCCAAGAGCCTTTGCAAAAGGTATTACAAAGCCCCCAAAAGCGGCATCGACGTGAAGGGGTATCCCATAATCAGATGCTATGTCGCTTAAGGTAGGGATATCATCGACAACTCCAAGGCCAGTGGTTCCGGCTATGCCCACGATTCCGATCGTGTTGTCTGTAATCTTAGTTTCAACGTCTTTAACATTGACCGAATAATCCTTCTTCAGCTCTGCCCAGACGAGCTTTACCCTGAGCAAATCACTGGCCTTAAGGAATGAGAAATGGGCGCTTTTTGGAAGTATCACTTCTGGTTCTTCAACATCCGCAACATTCCTGAAAGCCCTTACTGCCAGTATGTTTGCCTCGGTGCCGCCGGAAACTATATTTCCGTGGGCTCTTTTCAGATGAAGAAGGGAACCGAGCATTTGAACAGTTTCATATTCGATTTCTCTACTGCCGAGATGAAGTCCCGGATCGCCGAGATTCCTGTCAATGTATCTGGTGATTATCTTACGGGCAAATGGGTGAGGATATGTGCACATTGATCCCAGAATTTTCCCGGAATCAAAAGTTAAATCTTTCTCAGTTTTCTTTTCAAGCTCTGCCAGAACCTCATTCTCATCCGCGCCTTTCTCTGGAAACATGAGCATTTTCTCACCCGCTTGTTTAAGCTTTCAACTTTTCAATTTAAGCTTTGCCTTTATACTCTAACTCTTGATCCTGAGTCTCCTGAGGTATTTCCCTGAAGAATGGCGCCATCATGGAAAAACCAGTTTTGCTTAAGCTTTGCCTTTTATTCTCTTGAGATAGCTCTTGAAGAAGAAGGGTGTTGTTAATGCTGTCATCATGGAAACCGTTACAACCCCTGCAAAGAGGGGCTGGTTTATTATGCCTGTATCCAAACCAAATTTTAAGATTGCTAATTCAAGACTTCCTCTTCCCCCCATGCCTATTCCGATGAGTATGGAATCCTTCCATTCAAGCCTGAACATTCTGCTTCCCAGCGAGCAGCCTATCAGCTTTCCCATCACCGCGGCCAGATATAGGAGTATTATGAGGGCGAGGTTTATTTCGCTGACCTTGGGGTTAAACATCAACCCAACATAGATGAAAAACAGGGGAATAAAGAACTCTGTAAGGACAACCTGCAAGTTCTCTATAAGCTCATTCAGCTTTATACGGCTTATTATCATGGGGTCCTTCCTTTCCCTCAGCCTACTGATGGTCAGTCCAGCTAGATATGCGCCTATGATGTAATGTAGCCCAACAGTTTCTGCAAGAAGAGCCAGCGAGAACATCAGAATCAGCGTGAATGTGAAGAACACGTTCAGATTTTTGATTATGATGCTGAATCTCTTGGCACGCTTAAAAACAAACTCCGAAAGCAGGAGAGTGCCAGTTATAAACAAGGCGATTTTAATCGTGAGCAGGAGTAAGGGGTACGTGTTGAACTCTCCTCTGGCTAGGGCAGTGATTATACCAATTAGATAGACGGCTATAATATCATCGACGAAAGCAGCTCCCATCAGAATTGAAGATACCTCTCTCTTAACTCGCTCTTTAACGAGGATACCACTTGTGACCTCTATAGCTGTGTTCCCAAGGGTTATACCGACGAATATAGCAGCTGCCAAACCTTCTCCAAAGATTATTACAGTGGTAAAGCCGAGGAGGAATGAAAAAGCAACGCCCATTGCCGCAACAACGACAGATTTCTTCGTATTCTGAGCTATTGCAGAGAAGTTGCTTGTCAATCCCATGTAGAGCATCATCATGAGGAGCCCAAACTCTGATAAAACCTTGAGCTCTCCCGAAGGTTGGATAACTCCAAGGATAAAGGGTCCGAGGATTATTCCAGTTAAAACATGGGCTATTATTGGTGGAATACTTTTCTTCTCAAAAAGCCACTCCAGGCTCTTTGCAACCACGAGAAGAACAGCGAGGGCAAAGAGATAGTTCACTTAATCCCCTCCTGTGAATATGCTCTCTGCTCAAGGACTGTTTCATAGCTGGTGTATGGTTGGTATGGATTGTTGCCCTCCAAGCCGTAACAACACCATGTTTGGGGGGTAATAATGAGAAAAAAGTAAGTTACTCCATTCCATTCTTTAATTTGCTTAAAAAAATGCTTCACTTCATCCCCTCCTCCAGAGCAGTGCTCCTACAATCCAGAGGAGCATCAGGATTATGGCCAGAACCATCGCTAGGGTTGCACCTCTCTGCGTTCCAAAAACTATTGGAATAGGGCCGATCATTATAACTCCGCCGCCCTCGACTTCACCTTGGCCACTGGCGCTCATAATCATTCCTAGGAAAATCATCATGAATCCGATAAATATTAGGATTATTCCGCCAGCTATTAGCAGTTCTCCTCTCATACCCATCACATAAAAATTATACATTCTTTTTTAAATCTTAACCCAATAACCCCTCATACTGTCAGCATAATCTGTGAGCTAATGATAAATCCGGTATAGGGCTGTCTAACTCCTGACAGTATCTAACCCCTAACCCAAAACCCAAAAATTAAAAACAGAAGTGGAGAGGTTTTAATATGCTTGTGCTCCTTGATCTCGATGACACTCTGTGCAATACATGGGAAGCTGGGAAATATACTATCCTCCGATTGCTTCCCTATCTGCTTAAAAAAAGGAAGTTTAAAGCACTCTTCTATATTCTGACGAGTAGATACCGGGATTTGGAGCAGATCAGGGAGCTTCATTTGATGGATTTGGATAAAATCCTTGAAAAAGCTATGAAAAAGGTGTATTCTCACATTCCACAAAATGAACTCGATGAGATGTTTGGTCTCGTTGATAGGGTTTTCTTCTCAAATCTGAAGCTCTTTCCCGATGCAAAGCCCTTTCTGGAGGAGCTTAAAAATATGGGGGCTAAAATTGTCCTCATAACTGATTCATCAAGCTATTGGCAGAGGAAAAAGCTTGAATATCTTGGAATAAAGGAATATTTTGACAGTGTTGTAATAAGTGGGGAAACCGGATACAGCAAATTTGAGCTTCATAACTTCATTCTCGCAAAGAAGCTCTTCCCTGAGGAGTCTGAAATATACATGGTAGGCGATAGGGATGAGACGGACATGAAGGGAGGGAAGGCCATCGGAGCAGTCACGATACTCGTGAACCGGGGCTATTTCAGAGGTAGGGGAGCAGAAAATGCAGATTATGTTGTGAGAAATCTCATGGAAGCTCTGGAGGTAATAAAGCATGAGCATAAAGCTGATTTGGCGAAGGGATGAGAGAAAGAGCCATGGGGGTGATAAAGCATGAGCATAAAAAGAGAGCTTAAGAGGAAGGCACTCCATCTGACAGGCCTGATAGTCCCGGCGGTTTATGTCCTC
>JAMOPD010000225.1 GCA_027064745.1 Thermococcaceae archaeon | reverse complement strand
GCTTGGAATGATTCAAGCATTTGACGAGGAATCAGGAAATATTTCTATAAGCATATTGCATCGTCGTGGAATGAAAGATTACAAGTTTGTAGTGCAGAATGGAGCATGGGTAAGAAAAAAGAAGACAAAGTCCTCTAACGGTGAAAAGTTAAAACTGGAGCTATACTATAGCAAGAAACAAAACCACGAACCTACTATAATCGAAGAGGGTACATATATAGTAATAGACGAAGCGTTAGACGACATTGTCATGTCTAGAGCGTTTGATGTGTTATTTAAGATTTCCAAGAATAACTATGTGAATTTTATATATGAGAAACTGAATTTACTGTACAATTTGGAGAATATTACTGAGGAATACATACCCATACTAGAAAGAGATGTAGATGTAGATTATGTGAATCATATTGAAGAGTTCATTCAGTTAGTAGACTCCTGTAGACCAAAAGAAAAACAACTTAATAAAAAACAAAGAGAATTTGTGCGAGATGTTAATCACTTTTTAGTCACGTTACAGGGACCTCCCGGAACAGGGAAAACTTCTGGTGCTGTCGCCCCTGCGGTTCTTTCGAGGGCCTATGCTTCGATTAAAGAGAATAAATCAGCAACAATCTTTGTTACAGGAGTGTCCCACAGAGCTGTAAATGAAACTCTTATGAAAATTGCTACGTTAATAGAGGAGCTCGGAATAGACATACTGAAAAATAATGTCACGTTATATCGCTTAGTTAATAGTAATGAGCAGAAAAATAAAATCCTTAATGAACTAACTAAAAAACTCCCAGAAGATGCAATAAAGTTAATTAAGTTTAAAAACTACAACAAAGGAAAGGGACTTGATGCAGTGTTCTCCAAAGAACTCAAAGAGAGTACTAATACTTCAAATCCCAAAGTCACGATAATTTTCGGGACTCCAAGTGCCCTTTGGATAACTCATAAAAAACGTGGTCAACATAAAAAACTCGCAGATTTGATTGTTATAGACGAAGGAAGCATGATGGATCTTCCAGTATTTTTCTTAGTGACATCACTAATAAAAGAAGAGGGTCAAGTTATGTTAGTAGGAGACCATAGACAAATGCAACCAATACAACAACATGATTGGGAATCTGAAGATAGGGAGACTATAGAAGAACACACACCATTCCTATCGGCCATCAATTTCGTCAGATTTTTAAGAGATGAGTTATCAGAGTCAGAAAGAACGAGCTTTAAATACATTCTTTACCGTATACCGCCAAAATGGAAGCCTGAAGATTTGAAAAAAGATTTCTTGCCTATCCACAGACTAGAATGCACATATCGTCTCCCTCAAGTATCTGCCGACATGCATACAGATCTGTTTTATGCTCAAGATAATATTGTCCTACAAAGCCCAAGAAGAGGCCCCAGTAGGGAGTTTAAAATGATGATAGAGAGAACCGTAGTGAGACCAGAAACACTAAGAAAGATTCTTGATCCGAACTTTCCAATAGTATTGATAATACATGATGAAGATAAATCCACGAGAGTCAATGAATTAGAAAAGAATATAGTTTTATATCTCATTGGTAGTCTTCCCAATGAGAGTGGTATCAACACTGGGGTAGTTGTACCCTTTAGAGCTCAAAGAGCGCGACTTAATAGTGTACTAAAAGCAAGGAAAGTAAAGAATGTAGAAGTTGATACTGTCGAGAGATTCCAAGGAGGAGAACGGGACGTTATTATAATATCATTGACTGCCAGCGATCCTGCATATATAACTTCGATATTTAGATTTCTTTTTGATCCAAATCGGCTTAATGTTGCCATGAGCAGAATGAGAGAAAAATTGATAATAGTTGCTTCTAAGGAAGTTTTTACTGCTACTCCTAAAACTCTTGAGGAATTCGAAATCGTGACACCCTGGAAAAAACTGTATATCAAAATGAAAGAGTATGGTGAAAGAGTTTATTCTGGATCAATAGCCGAATTGCTTGGAGACAGTATGACCAGCAAATTCAACAGATATTCTTGTGAAATATTCAGAATAAACAAATGGCCACTTCCAGAGGATTTGAAAAGAAGTCATGACAGTTGTGAGACTAAGTAGCACGATATCGATATCCATCGAAACGCTAAGTTTTTATACGAAAAACGCCGACTTATCCCGGTGGTTTCTATGAAGGGTCTGACCGAAAAGGACCTCGGAAAGTT
>JAMOPD010000224.1 GCA_027064745.1 Thermococcaceae archaeon | reverse complement strand
AGAGTAGGTTAAAAAAGCGGATCTGGTCTATTTCTCAGGTATACGCATATTGGAGTGAGGTAAAAAAGAGAAGAGAGCATTACGATGAAGAAACATTTAAGAAATTTGTAGATGCGTCTCTCGTAAACATCTTAGAAATTGAGCCGGATAGGGATAAGAAATTGTTTACGCTATTCTTTGAGGCAACGGTGGATGGAACTTTTGATCTATGCTTGCACTGGAATTTTCAGGTTAGAAAGATAAAACCGGGGGGAGGTAAGGGGAATGAAGGAGTTTGAGGTAAAGACATATTATGCAATTGCTCTTGATCCTATATATGTTGGAGCTGGAGGAGCGAGACTTGAGAGGGTGGATCTACCCATAATCAGGGACCCTGGGACTAATCTTCCAAAAATTCCTGGGACGAGCCTCAGCGGTCCTGCAAGGGCATATACAGCTATGCGAACTAATAAATATAGATGGACAGAAAAGGGTAAAGAATACTCATGTGCTGGTAGAGGAGGAGAGGGAGGAGAAAAACATTGTGGGAAAGTAAACCCTGCTTGTCCTGTTTGTGTTCCCTATGGTTTTTCGAAAGGTAGCGGGAATAGCATGCAGGGGTTAGCTCAGTTCTTTGATGCGCAGATTCTCTTTTTCCCGGTTGCATCGCTGGCAGGGACGCTATGGGTTACTTCACCGATGGCGTTGGAGGGATTGGGACTAAATTCAGGTTTTCAAGTTTCAGACAATGCCTTTTATCCTTTAGGAGAACAGCTCAAAGACAAAGAAAAACTCAACTTTGGCTGGCTTATGTTACCAAAAGGTAATGGAAAAGGAGATTTAAATAAAATTAAAGATGAAAGTTTTGAATCAGTACCTGATATGATCAAACAAAGAACTGTGCTTGTATCTGATAAGCTCTTCCTTAAAATCGTTAATAGCAATCTTGAAATCAGAACTTCTGTAAGCATAGATCCAGCTACTGGAACAGCTGAGGAGGGAGCTCTCTTTACCTATGAAGCGATACCAAGGGGGACAATTTTGAAGTTTGATGTTGTCTACAACTCCGGTAAGTATTTCAGAGTCGGAGGTAAGGAGCTAAGAACGGAAGATGGAGGAGATATTGGGATTCAATGGGTAAAGGCCCAGGTAGAGAAGGGGCTAAAACTCTTTGAAATCCTTGGAATCGGTGGAATGGGAACAAGGGGAATGGGAAGATTGAAAGTTTTAAATCTAGAGGGAGAGGATTGCTGATGGAAGATAAGATGAATCTTGATCAGCTCTGTGCAAAGTATGGCTATAGATTTGCGAAAGAAGTTAGCAGTGCTGATGGTTTCAGTGCTAAAAAAGCGGAAGTTCTAATTACCAAAGCTCTGGGAGTCCTTCAAGAACAGGGATTGTATGCTTTTGTACTCTTTTGTGAATCAAGGACAAGTGCAGAGAAATCTGGAGCTGAGAAAATAAGAGCTACAGCAAAGGAGCTGTTGAAAAAGTTAGATCTTATTAATGATGGTGATTTCCTTGGTGAATTGCGAAAAGATGATGGCCTTTTAACAAGGCTTGACGATTTAATGCTTGCAATTCAAGTGCTTGAGAAGTCTTTGATCTACGCCAGGTTTCATGCCAAAGCTATGAAAGGATCGCAGGGTGAAAAATGAGATGAGCTGGCATCTCTATTCGTTAACTTTTAGACTCAGCTCTCCCTTGCATGTTGGATTTCATAAGGTAATGCATCTTTCTCGAACAAGAGCTTATGTTCCAGCTAAACCTTTGTGGGGAGCTTTAACTGCCAGATTAACCCGTGAAATGGAATTGTTAGACTATGTTGAGGTAGGAAATTTCCTGAAAGAGATCATGCGATTTGGCTATTTTTATATTTTCGATGGGGAGAACCTCTACATGCCTAAATATACAGATGAAGGATTGAAATTTGGAAATCTGTTGAAATTCGAGTTTGAGAAAAAATTCATTAGTTCAATGGCTTCTGCATCTATTGAACCATATTCGCTTACTGCTGAGGAAGGTATGTTACATCAGGTTGAGTTTATTAATCCTCATGTGATAAATGATGAGGGGAAGATAACCCCTGTTTTTCTTAGGGGTTTAATTTGGATTTCTGAGAAAGGGAAGTTTTCTGTAGAGCTTTCTGAGGATGACTTTTTTATTGAAGGGGTCAAATTTTCCGATTTAGCGAATACACTGCAGATAGG
>JAMOPD010000223.1 GCA_027064745.1 Thermococcaceae archaeon | reverse complement strand
CGCTTCCAAAGACTTGAATCCAAACTTTCCAGGCAAAGCTCCAACAACGAGCTCGAACTCCTTCATTACCCTGACCAACCCATCAAAGTCTGATGCATCGACACTCAGCGGTGTAGCAAATTTCTCTATCTCCTTGAGATTTTCCACATTTTTGTCTCCCACATGAACATCAAATCCCCCTCTGGCTAGATCATAGGCAATAGCCTTTCCAATATTCCCTGCACCGAGAACCAGAACCTTCATGGTACCACCGGAGATGCTTCCCCAAAGGCATATATAAACAATAATGTTGAGATGAGATTTAAATTGCCAAGCCTCTTTAGACGAAAAAAGCTTCCTGAAGCACTGACATCAACCGAAGAAAGAAAAATCATGCATTTAAGCGATACTCCAGACAACATATACCCTTTCATACTGAACTTGATTGAAAAAACCAGACCGGACTATATAGTCCACACAGGGGATTTAGCTGATAACTTTAAGATAGAGCGGAGGCCTGAGCTCAAAGATAAATATGCGGCTTCTGTTGAAATCCTCCTCAGGATATTGGAAAATTCAAAAAGCGAGGTCTATATCGTGCCGGGTAATGAGGATGACGTGGAAATACTCAGGAAACTGGTGAAAAGGGCCCATATCACTGCACCGGGTAACATAATATAGATTGGTGGGCTAAAACTAGCGGTAGGACATTCATACAGAGACGTTATCGGTGCAAAGAACGTTGATTTTAAACTCTACGGCCATAACTTCAAGTCAATTCCAAGAGGATTAAATGGTGTGCTAAATATAAATTTCATCTTATTGCCCAGCAAACGGATTATAAAACTCCGGTATCCCAGCGGAACAGACTTTGAAAGAGGGTATAAACTCATGAGAGGATTGTAATGAGAGTTTTGAGATTCGGGCCATCGATAGTTTTTATCAAACCCAGAAAGATTGGAAAGGAAATTGAAAATCTCTTTGGAGTAAAGCCAGTTCCACTTAATAAGGCATTGGAGGATAGTCAGGAATTTGAGACTATATTAGTTCCGACTGAGAGTGAAGAGGGCACGCCTTTTGATGCCGACAGAAGTGTGTATCTGATAAAAAAGAGGGCGGATATTGTCTTCAAAGAAATTATAAACGTCGGACTTCCTGTTAAAAAGATAATCGTTGAGGCCAAGCATATAATCCTAAGGGTTCCAGCAAATCCAGAGAAAGCCGCTGAAGATATAATTCAAAGATACGGAGGAAAGAGAACGGGCTTTGCAGGTGGGTTAATGGAAGGTGAAGAGAGGGACACGCTCATCCTCATCACAACGAAGAAATTAAACCTCCCGTTAAAAATGGAGGATATAGATGAGGGGATTCTGATAAAACAGCCTTTCATGGAGCTGTACAGAGATTTGGTTGTTCATCTCCCGATTATAATGCATAAAACAATGCCAGAGGGTTGGAATGAGCTCACGATAAAGGTCTACGACACCGAAAAACGTTATGAAGAGAACCTGGAAAGACTTTTCCTTGTCCTTGACTAGGGCTTTATCGTGAGTGAAGGGTGGGATTGGGACTATCCCAGACCATTCATGCGCGTTCCGGTCTACAAGCTCAAACTGATAACATGGGAGAAACCGGAGAGGGTGAAGTTCCTGCTTAAAGGGCTGGAGTACAAAGGATACAAAAGGTTCTGTGATATAGATGTGTTCCTCGAAGGAAAGAAGATAAGCTGGGTATCGGTCGCTGAAGGAGTCTCTCCTAACCCCTGAGGTTCGCAAAAGTCTCCATGAAATAGAAGATAAGCTCATATCCTCCGAATCTTAGCGACAAAGAAACCGCTCGTCCCGTGTCTGTCCGGATAGAATCGCCTCGCCTTTGCAATTTCCTCGCTCAGCTCAATACCGAACGGGTTGGTTAGGGCGGGCTCTCCATATTTCAGGGGCAGGAGCTCAATGTTGTTAAAATTATCGAGAACCCACTGAATGACAAATTCATTCTCCTCGGGCTCAAGGGAGCAGGTAGAGTAGACAAGGATTCCACCCTTTCTGAGGACGCTTAAACCCTTTTCAAGGAGCTTCATCTGAAGGTTCTGGCAGAACTTAACGTCTTCCATCGTTCTGCTGGCCTTTCTCTCGGGGTTCTTATGTATCGTTCCAGAACCGGTGCAGGGGGCATCGAGGAGGATTTTGTCGAACTCTATTCCGAGCTCGTCTA
>JAMOPD010000222.1 GCA_027064745.1 Thermococcaceae archaeon | reverse complement strand
AAGCGCTTAATTTGAGACACATAGCTATTGAACGTTTTGGGAGTGAAATAATGTATGTGGTCACTTATACCAACCAGTTTGAGCATCCTCTGTTCAGCTCCAGCGATGTTGTCGGATATTTCCCCGATTCCATCAGAAAACACTGTATGAGTGTGTAAATCCATCATGGTTATGAGATTGGCAAGAGGGCTTAAAAATCCTAGGTTTGGATAAAAAATCCATTGTAAAAAAGAGACTTGATTTTTGACAACCTTTAAATACCTCACAGAACAAAAATCTTTCCGGTGGTGGAAATGGTTGAGCGCTCAAAGGTTAGGATTATAGTCGCCAAGCCAGGTCTTGACGGCCATGATAGAGGCGCTAAAGTCATAGCAAGGGCTCTTAGAGATGCAGGATTTGAGGTAATATACACCGGAATCAGACAAACCCCAGAACAGATCGTTGAAAGCGTCATTCAAGAGGACGCCGATGTTCTTGGAATAAGCATACTATCCGGCGCTCACATGGTTCTCATTCCGAAGATTCTCAAACTCCTGGAGGAAAAGGGACTCAAACCAAATGAGGATGTCCTTGTAATTGCAGGAGGCATCATACCGCCCGATGATGCTCAGGAACTGGAGAAAATCGGTGTTGCAAAGGTTTTTGGTCCTGGAAGTCCGATAGAGGGTATAATCTCCTTTATCGATGAAAACATCACAAAGCTCAGAAAGTTTTCAGCATAAACATAAAGTTTTATAATTCTTTAATGGATAATTTAACCAAGTGATGCTCATGATAGATGATCTAATTAGCAGGATGCTCAAAGGAGATAAAAGAGCTGTAGCAAGGCTTATAACCCTCGTGGAAAACGATGACGAAAAAGCCCGGGAGATCGTCAAGAAAATTTACAAATATACAGGCAATGCCCATGTGATTGGGATAACAGGGCCACCGGGTTCTGGGAAATCCACTCTCCTAGACAAGTTGATAAAGGTAACGAGAGGAGAGGGCAATATTGTCGGGGTCATCGCAATAGACCCCACATCCCCATTTACTGGTGGAGCCTTGCTGGGTGATAGAATAAGAATGCAGAGGCATTCAACAGACCCTGGTGTTTTCATAAGGAGCATGGCCACCAGGGGAAGTCTTGGAGGTTTAGCAAAAGCTACTAACGATGCAATAAAGGTGCTTGACGCCTTTGGATGTGATGTGATTTTTGTGGAAACCGTTGGTGTCGGCCAGATTGAGGTCGATATTGTGAAAACCGCTGATACTGTAGTTTTAACTACAGTTCCAGGTCTTGGTGACGATATTCAGGCCATAAAAGCTGGACTAATGGAGATTGCTGACATTTTTGTTATCAACAAAGCCGACAAAGAGGGAGTAGAAGCGACAGTTTTTGAGCTTGAACTGATGCTCGACCTTGAGAAAGAGAAATGGGCTAAACGTGGCTGGAGACCACCAATAATAAAAACAATTGCAACGTCAACAAAAGGAATCCAGGAATTGTGGGACGCAATAAAAAGACACAGAGAATTCCTTGAGGAGAGTAATGAGATTAAACAAAAAAGGAAGTTTAGAGTGGAAGAAGAAGTTAAAACCATTGTGTCAAGCATGATAGCAAAGAGAATTGGGGAGAAAATGCAGGATGATGAGTTAATGTATCTCATAGATAAAATTCTCAGCAGGGAGCTTGATCCATACTCCGCTGCTGAGGTTGTTCTGGAGAAAAGTTTGGGGGTGAAAGTATGACTAAGATTAAGAAAATAGACCATATAGGAATAGCCGTTAAGAATTTAGATGAAGCCATAAAGATATGGGAAGGGTTAGGTCTCAAGGTTGATGAGATAGAAGAAGTACCAAGAGAAAAGATTAGAGCGGCAATCCTCCATGTTGGAGAAAGCAGGATTGAACTCCTTGAGCCTACGGATGAGAATTCCGCAATAGCCAAGTTTATCGCTAAGAGAGGAGAAGGGATACACCACCTTGCATTAGGTGTTGAAAACATTGAGGAGCATATGAAAGACCTGAAGGAGAAAGGATATCGCCTTATCTATGAGGAGCCAAAGGAAGGTGCTGGAGGAGCAAGGATAACCTTTGTGCATCCAAAGAGTACAGGTGGAATTCTTCTCGAACTCTGCGAAAGGAAAGAATGAACTGTATATTAATTTCTTTTATTTTGAGTTTTTGGCTGTTAGAGGAGTTCCAAGAATAAAGCTCTG
>JAMOPD010000221.1 GCA_027064745.1 Thermococcaceae archaeon | reverse complement strand
CAGGGCAACTTCCTGAGGAGTCGTCACTATTATGGCAGCATCAAGCCTTAAACTCTGCACAACAGTCAAAATCTCATCACCAGTCCCCGGAGGGAAATCAACTATCATGAAGTCAAGCTCTCCCCACTTAACATCTCCAAGGAGCTGTTTGATGGCTTTTGTTACAAGAGGCCCGCGCCATATTACAGGCTGATCTTCTCCTACTAAAAAGCCCATACTCATGACCTTTATCGGCGTGGTTTGCCCCATGAAGTCATTCATCGGCGGAATCATCTCAAAACGGCCATCTTCGAGCTTTTCTGCTAGAACTTCAGCCTTTTCAACTCCGAGCATCTTAGCGATATTGGGGCCGTGGACATCCGCATCGAGGATTCCTACGAAATAGCCTTTCTTTGCAAGAGCTGCTGCTAAATTAACAGCTACTGTAGATTTACCTACACCACCCTTACCGCTTAAAACTGCTATTTTGTACTTCCATTTCTGCTGTTTTTCATTTATTCTCTGGGTTAGAGGATCAGCACCGAGACCGGATATGTTAAGGGTTGGGGGAGTTTTAATCGTCATAGTTACCACCTCTTTTTAGATAATTCTAATCCAGAGTACAGAAGCTGGCTTATAAGCTTTGTCCTGGAATATAGCAGTATGGGACAGAAATGGCCAATTAATGTTGGTATAGTGGGTTTCTGGTTATTTCAAATCTCAAAAAACATATATCGAAATAAAGCAATATTAGTCTAGGTGATAACATGAAGATAACTTTGATATTAATCGTAATTCTGATATCTTTTTCTATGATTTTTCCTTTGAATACTGCTTCAAAAACAGTTAATACAGTCGTGATTACAATTGAGGCTGAGAATGACAGCACCAAAGAAGATCTCCACAGTAGCTTGCGTATTTTGATAGAAAGAATACACAAAATATCTATTCAAAGTGGCATTGAGGGAGAAATCAGTGACAAAAGGATAATATTGACTGTAAGGGATATAGACGATAATAAGACAGAGCTTCTCGAGGAGTTGATGCAGAAAAAGGGCAAAATGTACATAGAATTCCAAGGAGAAATTATAGCCACAAATTCTGATATTGTGAGAGTATTACATCCAGTGATTAGAGAATCCAATAGAGGTTGGATATGGCAACTTCCATTTAGAATCTCAGAAGATGCCGCACAGAGGTTTGCAGATGCTGTAAAAGGAAAAGCGGGATACCCTGTTGATATATTTGTTGATCCCCCAGAGAATTGTCTTATCATAATGAATTCCGAGCTGTACAAGATGATATCTTCTTCGAGCTTCAATGCGATAACTTCTGACTCTCTATCTCTGCTGGATAGGATTCAAAAGGCATTTAAGGTTAGTGTGATTTCATTCTCTCCCGAGAATGAGAGTGAAATAATAACACTCGCAGAAAGTAGCAAAAAGGTGGTTCTAGTTGGCGTCAATGGAAATCTGAAGAAGAAGCTAAAAATGAAAGGAATAGCGGTTGTTCCCTTTGATGAGCTCAACGAAAATCGTGCGCAGCTGATTAGCAGGGCTCTTGGACTGTATGGTCCCTATAGTCTCGGAGAAGGGCTAACGACGGGGCGGCCTGTAATGGACATGATGATAACAGGCTCAACTCCCACTAAAGAAGAAGCTCTAAAAGAGAGCATTATCCTATATGCCATGTTAGGTTCTAAGCCTTTGCCTATCCAGCTGAAGATAGTTTCCATTGGACACACTACGACAGTAAGCTCTCTGACTTTTAAGGCTCCTAATGGTAAAAGAATATGTGGGGTTGGAAGTTTGATGCTCATGAGTATGCTTTTATTGGTAATACTTCGCAGAGGTCATTAGCGACATTGGGAATCTAAATTAAAGTTAAAATAAAGAAAAGGAGTCAAGGTAGGATAACATCGACACCAAGGACCTTCCACATGGCCTTAATCTGCTCTTTCATGACTTGTATAGCCTCAGGCTGCTTGAAGAGATGCTTGAATCTTCCCTGGAGCTTGAGGTACTCCTCGACAGGCTTCTTGAACTCGATGGCAACCACTTTTCCTCCCTCGCGCTTGACCTTTGCTCCTCCTCCGGGGCTCTGTATTTTGATGTTGTGGAAGTCGCCATTCTCTATCTCAAAGAGCGGCCAGATACCTGTCTCGATGGCGAGTCTAGCTATCTCAACGCTCTTCTCGAGCGGGCTCTTCCATCCTGTTGGACAGGTACAATGAACCTGAACGAATGCCGGGCCATCAACTTTTGCAGCTTTCTTCATCTTCTTGACGAAATCAAATGGATTTCCAATGCTCGCGGTTGCGGCGTACGGGATCTGGTGGGCGGCGGCTATTAAAGCCACCCACTTCTTGGGTTTGTCCTCGCCTATTGAGTACTTTCCTGGAGGTGAAGTGGTTGTCCATGCTCCGTAGGGGGTGGAGCTCGACCTCTGAATTCCAGTGTTCATGTATGCCTCATTGTCATACATCAGGTAAACGACGTTGTGCCATCTCTCGAGCATACCACTCAGTGCTTGAATACCTATATCTGCTGTACCGCCATCACCGCCTATTGCAAGGATTTTACCTTTGTATCCAAGCTTCTTCCATGCGGCGTCAATACCGCTCGCAGCTGCAGCTGCATTTTCAAAAGCAACGTGGACCCATGGGACCTTCCAAGCTGTGTATGGGAAGACCGCACTTACAACTTCCATACATCCAGTTGCTTGGGCAATAGCAAAAGCATTGGGATCTCCATACTTCTCTTCCATAGCTTCGCTGAAGGCCTTAGTTGCAAGCTTGAGAGCAATGGCACAGCCACAGCCGGCACATGCCGCATGACCAGGTGCCCAGTACTCGCGAGTTGTAATAGGGGGTTTTCTTACAGCCATCTTCCTCACCTCACAAAATCTCCTTCCTCAAGCCAATCCAGTAGACTTCTTCTTTTACTCCCTCTTCAAGGGCCTTCTTTGCTATGTCAACGACCTCTTCCAAGTTCTGGAATGTAACGTCCCTACCACCAAGGCCGAGTATGAAGTCCAGAATTATTGGCTTCTCTTTCTCGTTGATCAGTGCTCTACTGGTGTCGGCAAATACTGCTCCACCAACACTAAAGCTGATATCCTTTTCAAGAAGGGCTAAAACTTTTGTCTTCTTAGCTAAAGCTCTTATCTCTTCAATCGGGAATGGTCTGTAGACAGTTATCTTGGCGGCACCGATCTTGACGCCCTCTTCTCTCTTCTTATCAACGAACTCCTTAACTGTTCCAGCGAGTGATCCCATAGTTACAAGGACTATCTCAGCATCATCTGTCTTGTACTCTTCAATTATGTGGTATCTTCTTCCAAAGGTCTTTTCAAACTTATCGAATACTTCCTTTATTACTTCTCTGGCGTTCTCCATAGCCTCCCAAACCTTGTATCTAGTTTCCATGTAGTGTGCAGGGAATCCAAGGGAGCCTTGCGTGATAGGCCGCTTAGGATCGACATATGCATGCTTCGGAACGTACTCACCAAGAAATTCATCAACAACCTCTTGATCTGGTATTTCCACTGGTTCTACGGTGTGTGTCAGGATGAAGGCGTCAAATCCAACCATTGCTGGAAGAAGAACCCTCTCATCCTCAGCTGCTTTATACGCTGCTATAATGAGATCCAGGGCTTCTTGGTTGTTCTCAGCATAGAACTGTATCCAACCTGTGTCGCGCTCGCTGATGCTGTCCTGCCAGTCATTCCAGATATTGATTGGAGCACTTAAAGATCTGTTACCCACAGCAATGACAATTGGAAGCCTCATGCCAGCGGCTATAAAGAGTATCTCGTGCATCAAAGCGAGTCCCTGTGAAGCCGTTGCTGTGAAGGTTCTGACGCCAGCTGCTGAAGCACCAACACATGCTGAGATAGCTGAGTGCTCGCTTTCAACTTTGATGAACTCAGCGTCAAGCTCTCCATCTGCAATGAACTCACTAATCTTCTCAGGGACGAGTGTTGAGGGTGTAATTGGAAAAGCCGCTATGACTTTTGGCTTTGCAAGCTTGGCAGCCCAAGCGGCAGCTTCATTAGCTTTCATAACCTTCTTTATCGGCATCTTCACCACCTCACTTCTTCTCCCTAACCATAACTATGGCTTTTGTCGGACATTCGTTTGCACAAACTCCGCAACCCTTACAGTAGTCATAATCAAAGACTGGATAGTTCTCTTCATCCAAGTATATTGCTGGTTCTGGGCAGTAAACATAGCAGAGATAACACCTGACGCATTTGTCTTTATGGAACTCTGGCATGAAGACTCTCCATGAACCGGTCTTGTTTATAACACTGCTTCCTGGGAGATATACTATTGCTCCAGGTGTCATTTTTTCGCTATATTCCTTTTCAACTCTCTCAATATCCGCCTTAAAGGGGCTTTCAGCCATTTCTACCACCTCTTTACAGGATTCAACACAACGCAATTTAACAAATAACAAATAAAGATTAAATCAGCCGAAGACTTCGGCTTTCTTTTTAAGCTCTTCCCACTCATGGAGCACCCATTTCTGGAGTACTTCAATGTCGTCCTTGGACATGTACTTAAATCTTCCTTGGAGCTTAAGGAATTCTTCAATCGGCTTCGGTTCCTTCTTAGTTGACGGCATGTTTATCTTGTATTTACCATTTTCGTATTCGAAGAGTGGGAAGTATGCTGTCTGAACCGCTAAACGAGCAATCTCAATACTCTTGTCTGTTGGACTTCTCCAGCCTGTTGGACATGGTGCAAAGAGCTGTATGAAACTCGGTCCGGGTATCTTCTGAGCTTTCTTTAGCTTTTTCATGAAGTCCTCTGGAAAGGCCACACTTGCTGTAGCGGCATAGGGTATCTTGTGGGCTATGACGATGTCAATGACCTTCTTCTTGTGTCTCCTCTCAAGGAAATGCTTCTTTCCTCCGGGGGTGTTTGTTGTCCATGCTCCGTAGGGGGTGGAGCTCGACCTCTGAATTCCAGTGTTCATGTATGCCTCATTGTCGTACATTATATAGAGACCATCATGGCCTCTCTCAAGGAATCCCGAAAGAGCTTGAAGCCCTATATCTGCCGTGCCCCCATCTCCTGCCCAGCCGATGACCATTATGCCGTCCTCACCCTTAACCTTATACCCTTTAGCTTTGAGTGCGGCTTCAATCCCACTTATGACAGCACCTGTTGTCTCGAAGGCCGTATGGAACAGAGGAGCGTTGAAAGCTGAGTATGGCCATGGACCTGCTATAATCGTGGAACAGCATGCAGGAATTGTAAAGATGGCCTTTTTGCCGTATGCTTTTAGGACATATCTCAATCCGAGTGCAGCACCACAGCCTTGGCAGGCAGTGTGACCAGCGTAAAAGTTCTCCTCAAATGGCAGAGATAATCTTTTCTTAACGTTCTCGGGAATCTCCATCTCTCTCACCTCTTTAAATGATACCACTCAACTTCTCTGTCAAGCTTCTTGGCTTCTATGATCCCTTTCATATTTTCTGCAATCTTCTTGACGTCGCTTACGGTGAAGTCTCTTCCTCCCAAGCCGACTATGTAGTTCTTTATTAGTGGGTGGGCATCTGTGTTGTAGAGAACCCCCTTGGCCTCATTGAAGAGTATGCCCTCCTGTCCGAAGGAGAAGTTTCTGTCAAGGACAGCTATTCCTTCTACGTTTTTGGCCAGTTCGTAAAGTTCCTCCTTCGGGAACGGTCTGAACCATCTCACCTTTGCTGCTCCGACTTTATAACCCTCACTTCTGAGGACATCAACGGCCTGTTTAACTGTTCCCATTAATGAACCAAGCCCCATGAAGACGAAGTCGGCATCCTCCGTGCGGTAGAGCTCAATCATCTGACTGTAATCTCTTCCAAATCTCTCACCAAATTCCTTGCCAACCTTGTGAATGACTTCCCTAGCTTCCTCCATAGACTTTTCTATTTTGTATCTGAACTCATAGTAATCAGCTGGAGTTCCAAGAGCACCAACTGCTATCGGATTGTCGAAGTCTGTAAGGGTGTAAAGGGGCTTCCTCGGCGGGAGGAACTCATCAACGAGCTCCTGCGGAATCATTTCAACGATATCATAGGTGTGGCTCAGTATGAAGGCGCTCTCCACTATCATGGCCGGAAGGTTGACGGTCTCAGCTACCTTGAAAGCCATAATCACACCGTCATAAACTTCTTGATTGTTCTCTGCATAAAACTGCATCCAGCCTGTATCTCTTTGGGCTAAGCTGTCTGTCTGGTCGTCCCAGACACTCCACGGTGGAGCCATTGCTCTGTTAACATTGACCATGACCACAGGTAGCCTAGCACCGCTGGCCCAGTGAAGCATCTCATGCATTAAAGCAAGCCCTTGAGCTGAAGTGGCGGTGAATGCCCTAGCTCCGGCGGCACTCGCTCCAATACATGCAGCCATGGCTGAATGCTCACTTTCGACAGGGACATACTGAAGATTTTCAACCTCTCCATTGGCCAGAAACTCGGAAATCTTCTCAATAATGCTCGTCTGTGGTGTTATAGGATAAGCGGCAACAACCTCAACACGGGCATCCCTTGCGGCGTATGCAGCAGCATAGTTGCCGCTTATAACCTTTTTAATCGGTTTGTACTCCATAGCTACCACCTCACTTCTCCTCTTTTACCATGGTTATTGCTTTTGTTGGACACTCGTTTGCACAGATTCCGCAGCCCTTACAGTAGTCGTAGTCTATGCCCACGTAGCCATCTTCCCTGATGAATATTGCCGGTTCTGGACAGAATTTCCAGCAGATGTAGCACTTGACACACTTTGCATCATCTACAACAGGCATGAAGGTTCTCCAGTCACCGGTAAAGTTGCTGAGTGTAGCCCCCAGGCTTATTGGAGCCTCTGGGTATTCCTCAACAGACTTAAATGCTATCTTTTTGGCCTTACTTTTCCCCTCTCCAAATAATGTATTCAAATTTCTCACCTCAATGGCTTTTAAGCAATGTTAAAGGAAAGAGAATCAAAGCTCATATGTAACTGTCTTCTTGAAGGCTTCTGCCGCCGTCTTAGCGTTCTTCTCTCCTAGAGCACCAGAGAAAACTTCCTGAATGGCCTTTTGAACATGTTCAAGTGTTACAACACCTGTGGCCTTTGCAACTGCCCCAAGAATAGCTGTGTTTGTAATAGGCAGTCCAAGAACTTCGAGAGCTATCGTCGTAGCATCGACGAGTGCCAGTTTGGCCGGCTTTTTCTTGAGCTTCTCAAGAACCTCTTCCTTGCTTTTCTCTGTATTGATGATCACTATTCCGCCGTCTTTCAAACCTGTGGTGACATCGACGGTGTCTAGCAATGATGGGTCAAGAACAACGACGACATCTGGTTCATAAATCTGGGTTTTAATCCTTATTGGCTTTTCGTCTATTCTTGTAAATGCCGTAACTGGAGCACCTCTCCGCTCAACTCCGAAAAACGGGAACGCCTGAACATACTTTCCTTCAAGGAATGCTGCTGAAGCTAATATGTTTGCGGCAGTAACTGCACCCTGTCCACCTCTACCATGAAAACGAATCTCTATCATCTTCCTGCCTCCCAAACTTTTTTCAATTATTATTCCCTAAATGCATTTATTTGCCTTTCGGTATAAGGAGAAGAGAGTCTCGGCAAGTGTCTTTGGGTAGGAGTGGACTTATTTAGTTTTTGATGTTTAGATTCGAACATTATTTCTCGAAAATTTTATGACTTGTAAAACGAATTTGATAATATTAGGGGAATAAACTGCACCAGTCATCACGCTAGCATTCTAAAAATCCTTTTGATAATATCTCAAAGGAAGATAAAATCACACATCACACTACCATGGAAGTTTTTCCAGAAAATTTTAAATAATCTATATAGGCCTATATAATCTATAGAGGTGATAGCATGGAGATTCTTGCAATAACGGCGATTGCAATAGCATTTTACATCGCGTGGAACATAGGCTCCAATGATTCAGCAAACGCTATGGGGACAGCCGTAGGTGCAGGGGTGCTGAGCTTCCGTCAGGCAACCCTCACAATAGCAATATTCGTCCTTATGGGGGCATATCTTAGGGGTTATAAGGTCATGAAGACTGTAGGGAGAGGAATAGTTCCTGAAGGATATTTAACGATTGAGATGGCAATAATAGCTCTCCTAGCTGCTGGAGTCTGGGTTACGATAGCGACGATAAAAGGATTACCTGTTTCAACAACGCAAGCGATTATAGGCGGTGTCGTTGGAGTTGGTCTCGCCATCCATGCTCCCGTCAACTGGACAACTCTGGAGAAAATAGCAGGAGCGTGGGTTATTTCACCGATAATTGCTGCCCTTCTGGCTATGCTTCTCTACAGGTTCTATGGCTACATAATTGGGAAGATGAGGAGTATAAGCATGATTGAACTCCTCTATAAATGGCTGGCAGTGCTGGGAGGTGTTTACATGGCCTTTAACTTTGGAACCAACGAAGTTGCAAACGCCTCCGGTCCTTTGGTTGGGGCAGGTTTTATGGAACCAAAAATAGCCGGAGTATTCGGAGCACTGGCTCTTTCAACAGGTGCTTTAACCTTTAGTTATGCAGTGATGCACACTGTGGGGAAAAAGATAACTGCTCTCGGCCCAATATCAGCTTTTGCTGCTCAGTTCGGCTCTGCAATGGCTGTCAGCTTAGCAAATGTTCTGGGGTTGCCTGTTAGTTCAAGTCAAGCCATCGTTGGTGGTGTTATCGGAGTTGGCATAGCAGCAGGGGAACATGTGAACAAGTCCGTGATTAAGGACGTTATATTTGGATGGGTTGCAACGCCGACGACGGCTATAATCATAGCCCTTGTAATATTCAAGATGTTTTCGATGGTGGGAATGGCTTGAGGGTTGTCTTATTTTAGATACAGGTTTTTGAGTATGGTGTTTGAGTGTTTTATTTTTAAGTTCCAAGTTTTCTTTGTGGTTATTTTTAGGGTTAGGGTTTTGTTTTTGGTTTTTAAGTGTAGTTTGTTATCTTCGAGTTTGAGGTTTTGAATTGTTTCGCCAGCGTTAAAGCACTCGTGAGTTTTCAATGTTGAAGTGAAAACACAAGCCTTAGAATCGTAAGCGAGGGCGAGGTATTTAGCATTAGCCCGCATTAAAACTCTCCCATTCAAACTCATTCTAACCTTCCTCACGAGTTTACCGTGTTCGAAAAGCATCACCCTCCCCTTTACGGCCACGTAAATCCTACCCTTAAAAACCCTCGCCCCAAGAGGCTGTGCTTTTAAAACCGAACTGCAAACCCTCCCAACATTCCCACTCTCAAACTCCACATAAGTCAAACAATAATTCGCAACCCTATCCCGTACATCATCCTCGTTAGCCGTGAAAAAGTACGCGTAAACCCCATCACCAAAACCCGCCCTCGGAATAATCACGTGATAATTCAGGTAAATAGGATGAACCATCACCCAGTACTTATATTTTAAATCGTAGGAAAAGGCATTAACATCAAAACCATCAGTGCTCACAGTGTAAATTATAAAACCATTTTTAAAGTAGAAGTAGCCCGCGTGAAAGGCTGCCTTCATCGTGTAATTGCCTATTAAGCTTCCATTCCGGTTGAAGATTATGCGGTAAGGCTTACGCTTGGTAACCTCACTCTTAATAATCACTGGAGGAGTAAAGCCTGGGGAAGAGTAAGGAACAAGCTTTACCCCATCAAAATAAACCCCACCAAAAAAACATTGCCCTGCGCAGGCACTTCACTCAACTCTACACTCTCATACTGAGTTAGAAAATAGGAGATGAAGGCCAACAGAATAATGAAGAGTATCACCTTTTTCATGTTCCCTCATCCCCTGCCTATATTAGAAGTATTTACCCTTTTAAGACTTTCAGGAGCTTCTCATCTCCGCACTGATATGCTACAACCATCTTATCACCGATTTCCCATAGCTCTATTGGGAGAGCTTTTTTAGCTCTGCATAGTCTAATACATTTATACTGATATCTGCAGAGATAAATATTTTCCCATAAAAGGGCGTCTTTTGCATCCACAAGGAGGTAGTTGCCTTTCAGCAATCCATGCCACCCAAAATCTGAAAATGTATTTCCATTAACAAACCACTTTATCCCGCTGAAATGCTCTGTTACATTCCCATCTAAAGAGCATGCCACGACCTCATATTGATTAGCAATATGAATGGAGTCGTTATAAACCGTGAATCCGAATTTTGAAAAGCATTCGTAATCATGGGTTATTCGTGCAGTGCCTCTGCGGGAAATCTCGTAGATGCCGTAATCCCGGGGAAGAGAAAGGTGCAATGAGCCTATGTTTATGAATAGTCTTCCTTTATAAACCTGATAGTGAGTTAAATCTCCTGTGAGTGTTTTGCTCCACAGTAAGTTTCCCCTCTGATTAAAGAACATTAAAGTAACTTTCCATGCCTTAGGACTGTATGCTATAAACGCATAACCATCAGAAAGCCTGAACAGGTGAAAAACCACATCTTCCCACGTTGAAACCCGATAACTCCTACTCCCAAACTTTATAAAACTGCCATTAAGAGCAATTAAAAACCGATTTGACTGGAATACAAACAGTTCGTTACCTGAACATTTTATCTCTGTTATATTCCTCCCGCGAAACATGTTATAGCAGGTTCCATTATACACAAAAAATACCCCAAAATTTGTTAAAAAGGCTTTGGATACATTAACAAGCCTGTAGAAGACTGAGTTATTGAAATCATAAACATAAAGCGATGAATTAGTATAAACCATCACCTCCCCACCCCAGATTTCAATTTTCTCATAATGCTGAGTTAACGGTAAAGACAGAGGTGCTATTTTGAATTCTGGTTTTAAATGCAGAGATTTATCTAACCCCGTTCTATAGGGAGGATACAAAATGTTCAGAAAAAATAAAGAGAGAATGAAAATAAGAGCAATTCCAAAAAGTTTCCTCCACACGACTCAGCACCTCTGACCATATCGCTCAGGAGGCCAGACGCAAATCCTGTAATCCCTATTGATCCATGCAAAGTTTTGTGAGGCTGATTCATCCGGAGCAAAACAGCCATGACAATGTCCATTAGCCCAGTTGCATTCTGGGTTATCCGGCCCGATACAACAATTCCCATAGAGCCATCTGGCATTTATATAAAGGCTGTAATCTCCAGTTGAAGGAATGTTATCAGCATCCGAAGGATTCGGCAATTGTGGGTGATACGAAGATATCCAGCATGCATATCTGTTACATTCAAACTGGAATATCAGATTTGCTTTTTGATATGAGCGATCAGAAGGTCTGGAATTATAAGCCTCACCGGCATAGAAGTATTTTATCTGAATTGAGCCGTAATTTTCAAAACCTGTATATCCTTCACTTTCCATGAGATTCACCGCTCTATTCCAGTATGTCCTAATGCCTCCATCTTCTGATGTTGAGAAAAATTCATGAGTACAATATTGAGCTTCGAAACTGGAATATGAAGGTTCGGAAGTCGTATAAATACCAACCCACACTGCAGCAGGGTGTAGATTCCTGAAATATACTGGATTTTCTCCCCAATCTTCCCCGGATTCCGGCAACCATGATTTGAGAGAGTAACGCCCACAAACAGGAATATATCCGCTGTTGCAATTACCATATCTTTCTCCCCATCCATCATACCATCCAAAATCAAACTTCAACGAGCTTGAGAGTGGTTGTATTCCGAGTTTTTTCATGATTGTTTGTTGTTCTCCAAGGGTTTTAAGTTTTTGGAGAGTTTCGAGTTTTGCTTTTTCTCTAGCGAAAGCGTAAATCCTATCCTGAATTTGCTTT
>JAMOPD010000220.1 GCA_027064745.1 Thermococcaceae archaeon | reverse complement strand
ACTTGTAAGCCAAAAGAAATCAGAATGAACCATTGCTGTTAATTCTTCAAGCGTTATCACAGGGAAATTCACTACATTCATGTTTATAAGCCCATCATGCACTTCCTTTAGCTTATCGAGTGGTGTGCTGCTTCTCATGCCTATACCTCATAATTTTCTCCTCTTGTTCCATACATCCTGCCACCTTTGCACTTTTACCATAAATCCTCCCAAGCTCCTTATACTCCCTCCTTTTTCTATTAACTGGTAATATCTTCATATCCATTCAGGGAATTCCTAAGAGTACTTCTTGACAACGAGTTCTTTGAGAGATACTATTACCCAAAAGTATATATTGGAACCCGGCGGAGGCGCTCCCAAGATGAGTACCCTATCTCATCAAGAGGGAATTGGGGATAGGGGAAAGGCGAGGGAGCCGAAGGGTGGAAGGGATCCCTCTACCTTCCATGCCTGGGGGCACAGGGAATACCTGTGTCACTGTCACGGAAAGAGCAACCCTTTCCGTGGAGAGCCGTCCGGGGCTGGTTGCGGATAATCAGCTCGGGGCGCTTTCTACGGAGGCGCCCCGAAATTTTTTATTAAGAGGAGGGATTGGGTATGAAAAGGTTCGTGGTTTTCACACTGGTTTTGACAATTTCTCTTTTTACATTTGCCGACCTTTTAGACGAAATCAGAGCAAGGGGAATATTGAGGGTAGGACAAGACGCAGGTTACATGCCACTTTATGGAACTGACGAGAAAGGAAACAGAATAGGATTCGAAGTTGACCTTGCTAAAAAGATGGCAGAAATACTTGGGGTTAAATTGGAATTCGTAGTAGTTAATTGGGATGGAATCATTCCTGCCCTTATATCTGGAAAGTTCGACATAATATTCTCTGGAATGACAATAACACCAGAAAGGGCATTGAAAGTTGATTTTACTGATCCATATCTCACTGTTGGGCAAACCGTTCTTTACAACACAAGAAAATATACTAAAGCTCCGATGTACAGTGAACTTAAAAATGTAAAAGGGCTTAAGATAGCAGTTCAGCTTGGCACAACGGGTAACGAAGCTGCAAGAAGACTATTCCCTGACGCTAAGATATTAGCCTTTGATACTATGGATGAAGCAGCCTACCAAGTTGCAAGTGGCAGAGCAGATATCGCTGTTTTAGATTCAATTTTCGCTAAATATATGGCAAAGAAGTACAGTGTTCTTGCGGTAAGCGGAGAACTTTTGACAAGGGAAAATCTCGGAATTGCAGTGAAGAAGGGGAATCTTGAATTTGTGCACTGGCTTAACACTTTCATTAGGTGGGCAAAGACGACAGCTTTGATAAATAAACTCAAAGACAAATGGGGGATCTCTGCTGAATAATCTCAATAAATGGGGTGGTTAAAATGAAGACTCTTGAAATCGGAAGAGAGAATGTTTCTGTGAGAAGAAAACGAATTAAGATGAATCAAGGTATCAAAAGAATTACAAGGAAAACTCTTACAGCGGCGGGGATTGTTCTCCTCGCTGCCGTATTCTACCTTGCAGTAGCGAAGGTTTATCCATTCAATTGGGGGATTGTTCTTAGGTACAAGTCGATGTTTTTAAAAGGACTCCTCGTAACATTTCAGGTTAGTGCCGTCTCCATACTCATATCCTTTGGTCTTGGACTCATATTTTCTATAATGAAAACCTCGAGGATTGAATTTTTCAAAGATATAGCTTCTATTTATGTTTGGATATTCAGAAACACTCCATTGCTTGTCGTCATACTTCTGACATATTACGGCGTTGGGACAATTTTCAGTTTGAATAGATTTTGGGCAGCGGTTTTGGCACTATCCTTGTTTGAAGGTGCTTACATGACGGAGATAATAAGATCAGGCATAGAAGCCGTTGATCCTGGTGAAATTGAAGCAGCACACTCCTTAGGAATGACAAATTCACAGATATTCCTCTCTATAATATTCCCTCAGGCAATTAGAATTTCTCTTCCACCACTTATCGGACAAATGATAAGCCTGGTAAAAGATAGCTCTTTGGCTTCCGTTATCGCTCTTGGAGAACTTACCATGATGGGAAGACAGGTGGGTACGAGCTCCTTTGCAACTTTTGAAAGCTATATAGTAGTCGCCATCATATACATTATGCTTACATCTGTCCTTTCTGCTTTTGGAAGATACCTGGAAAGGAGGATGAGCTTAGCATGAGTGCAATAGTTTCTTTAAAGAATATTAAAAAGCAATTT
>JAMOPD010000219.1 GCA_027064745.1 Thermococcaceae archaeon | reverse complement strand
GGTTTAATTGCTGGCTCGATGGAACCATCATACTTACTTGGAAGATATTTTACTATTTTACTCGCAACTCTATGCCTCTTAGCCTCGCAAACCTTTCTCTGGACAATTCTAACGTTAAATTCGTCTATCTTAGCGTCAAACGGTAACTCAATCGACTTTAAAACTGTAAGCCTATATTCATTAAACATCTTTAATATTTTTTCGAAGTATCCAAATATGCTCAAGACTATTGGGTCTAGAGCAAGGTATACCTTTCGATTGAGAGTAGCAATTTTACTCAGAAGATCGACGTCTATGAGAGATTTAGCGAGAGCAACATCAACATCGTCGAATATTATCACTTCGTAGTTAAGCAAATCCTCGTACTTAACAGTTCTCGCAGACTTTACGTTAATGTTCACGTCATAACCGATGCTACGCCTAATCCTCGAAACTATGTCGCTCTTATTTGGATCGGGTAACACGATTACTACTCCTTTTTCTGAATACTTCGAAACGTAATACACTGCAATTTTCGATAGTATTTCTGTCTTCCCACCTCCCATCAAGCCAAAGATAACAGCTTTATCTCCTAAGCGCCCTATTATTTCTTTTTCAATTGCCTTTAACGTCTCCTTGCGCTTCTTCTCAAACTCGTCCGCAACTCCTTCCTCTAAATACATCCTAAGAACTTTATGGGCTTCCTCGTTTCTTTGTTCCAATGGTAATGAGGAGATCTTCTTGAAAAATTGTTCTAATTGATACAGTTTCTGAAGCTGAAGCTGATAAAACTCTAACTCTTTCGAAATGCTTACCTTCTCTGGTCCCAAATCATCATCTTTTAGAAATATGTAACCCATCTCAAACCTGGAACCGTTCTCCTTTACGTTTATTGTTACATTTCCTACCTTCCATGCGTATTTGATCCTTCTGAGCTTTCCTTCCTCAACCCATCCTCGTAACTTATCCTCAATAGCTGACCTGAAAGCCTTAGGACTGTTAATGTCTAAAACTATCACATCTCCGTTAAGGTAAACTATCGCATCCTTTATACTCTCAATGTCTATACTCCCCAAAATCTTATACGCTACGAGGTATCCGTTCGTGATCTCGTATTCAATAAGTTCGTTATCCTCCAAAATCTGTAAAATCTTCTTAAGAACAGCCTTTCCATCGTTATAACCAAAACGACTGTAAAACGGGTTCAACGGAATCGCAACATCTTTTCCTCTAGCAAAACTCTTGATTATGTCTATCAGCTTATTAACGTGATCGAGCGTTATCGGTTTTATCAATCTCCTCTTTTCATCAAAATCGTCCGGCGAGTAAATGGTAATGGCATAGCAATTCTTTCTGTCTCTACCCCCACGTCCGATTTCTTGATAGTAATCTTCTAAAGAATCTGAAACGTGAGCATGAATTACAAACCTTATGTTTGGCAAGTCCACTCCCATTCCAAAAGCCTTCGTGGCTACTACAATTCTCGGCTTACTCAGCAATTTAACAGCTTTCTCAAGCTTACTGATCACGTCTCTCTTTTCAGATTGACTCATCTGCCCGTGAAAATACAAAACATCTTCTCCTATTCTCTCACTTATAAATCTGGCAATGTACTCTACATTCTCATGCTCCAAACGAGATCTGACAAAAGAAGCAAAAACCAACCCAATCCAAGGTTCGCCCTTCGCATCTAATACGTCTCTTAACTTACCAATCTCGTTTGCAACCTTATTGAGCTTATCCGAATCGTTCTTAGCTTGATCTATCCTAATCTTTATCTCAGGTCTCGTTGCTGGACCTCTCAGTATTAAATTACTCCTAAAATTCGAAATGTCCTCTGGGCTGAAGTCTGAATCAAAGTTTATCTTAACCTCCTTAACATCTGAAATGCTTAACACATTGAGGACATCCTTAAGCACATCCTTAGGTAAAGTTGCCGAAAAGCCGTAAATAGGCAAAAACCTTTTCTTCCTTTCCGAAGCTAACATCTTCGCCATATACTTATAACTTGGTCTAAACGAACTACCCCATGTGCTTAGACAATGCACCTCGTCGAGTATTACGTAACCGACATTTCCGTAATCAAGAATTATCCTTAGTTCGTCTCTCTCAAACCTTTCTGGAGTAACGTAAAGAATTTCGATATTCCCAAAAATAGCGTCAAGAATTGTCTTAAGTCTTTGATTAGGGCTAACAGTCCCGTCCAGTCTACCAACTCTAACTCCCTTTCTCTTCAGACTTTCCACTTGA
>JAMOPD010000218.1 GCA_027064745.1 Thermococcaceae archaeon | reverse complement strand
TAACTGTTCCATACAATGAACGAGGCGAATTCGTCAAGCTTAGATTTGAGGAAGCGAAGAGAAGAACGAGAGAGTACAAGGTCGTGATAATCCCGACGAGGCTTGTCAAGAATCCTGTATCCACTGTGGGTCTTGGCGATACTATTTCAGCGGGAGCCTTCACAAGCTATCTTGCTTTGTTAAGGAGAAAGGGAGTTTATTGAGGTAGTACTGTCCAATGAACCAAAAATTTATAAATATTGGTACAGTATACTGTACCATGGATCTGGAGGACATAAAACGCTACATTCGCCTATTCCACGAGAGGGATTTGCCAGAGGTCATTGAGAGAGAAGTTCAGCCAGCCCTTGTCGGGGGAAGGGCAACCGCAATAATCGGACCAAGGCGCTCCGGAAAGACATACCTCCTGTATTCCATGATTGGAGTTGAGAAAGAGCGATATATTTACCTCAACTTCGAAAACCCCCTCTTGTTTGGAATAACCGGCAGGGACTTTCCAAAAATTCTCGACGCGTACTTTGACCTTTATCCCGAGAACATTGGGACAGAGATTATCTTTCTCCTCGATGAGGTGCAGAACGTCCCGGACTGGGAGGTTGGGGTCAGGTATCTCACGGATGAGGGCTTCAGGGTTGGGGTTACCGGTTCATCATCAAGACTCCTCTCAAGGGAGATAGCAACTCAGCTCAGAGGTCGGGTGGTAACGTACACCATCCTGCCCCTTTCCTTCAGGGAGTTTCTGAGGTTTAAGGGCTTCCAAATTGAAAGACGCGACCTCTACGGCCGGAAGGTTCACAGGGTAAAGAAGCTTCTCGATGAGTATCTCAGGTTCGGGGGATTTCCAGAAGTTGCTCTTATGGAGGATAAGGTCAGAATCCTTGAGGAGTACCTGTCTGTAATGATAACTAAGGACATCATCGAGAGGCACAGAATTCGGAACATTGCCCTTATAGAAAGCGTTATCAAGCTGCTCCTCTCAAGCTATGCCAAGTACACCTCCTACAGCTCCATACATGGCTTTTTGAAGTCTGAGTTTGGGACATCGAAGACAACCGCCCTCGAATACCTCAAAGCCCTTGAGGATTCGTTCTTTGTCTTCTTCCTGCCAAAATACGCCCGTTCCGAGAAGGAATCCCAGAGAGCACCCAAGAAGGTCTACCTTGTGGATACGGGATTCTCACTGTTCTCACGCAAAGACATTGCGAGGGACATGGAGAACACCGTTTTCCTTGAGCTGATGAGGCGCAGGTACTACCGCAACCCCCTGCTCAAGGTTTACTATTACGGCGGCTCCGGGGAGAGAGAAGTGGACTTCGTGCTCGTTGAGTCTGGAAGGGTGGTGGAGCTAATTCAGGTCACTCAAAATCTGTCTGAAAGCAAAGATAGGGAAGTCCTGGCTCTTGTCGAGGCCGGAAGAAAGCTGAGATGCAGAAACCTCACCATCGTAACGCTCGACGAAGAGGAAGAGATGGAAACCGCGTGGACAACGGTGAAGGTCGTTCCGCTGTGGAAGTTTCTGCTGGATATTGGATGAACGTGATAGACCAGAATGGGTATTGGAAAGCTCTTTGTTGTTTAAGTTAGCTAACAATAATCCGTTTAGTATAGCAGAATAAAAATTATTTCTTCCAAAGAACTATTTTGTATTTTTCTGGATATATTACGTTTATATTTTTAGGAACTCTATACATATCAACTCCTATTGCTTCCATACCATCTTTCTCTAACCCATCTTTTAAACTATACATACCAAAACCACCTTCTGGAGTAAACACTATGCCATCTCCATACTTATGCTTTAGTAAGTCTCTTATTTTTTTTTGGTAATGGAAACATGAACTCATTTCCTGGTTGACCATATGGTGCTGGATATATATATAGAAGGGTAACTCGTTCTGCCACCGTTTATAAGAGTACTATTTATCCTAGTCGGTATACCATATGCTTTGAAAGCTAAAAATAGACCATAATAGTATGCTGGCCATTCTCCACCATAATCAGCTGCATGGTAACTAATATAACCATAAGCTACTTTCACTCTTTCATAGTCAGCAAAGTTTTTTGTTAAAAATTGATCTACTCCGTTGTATTTGAATATGTTTTCATACCATATCCAATTGTCATATTCACCCCTGAAAGGCATGTGGATATCACCAACTTTAGCTCCTAAGAATTGTTCGTGCATATTTGGTAATCCATTATGTCCTCTATCTATTATCCATTGGTACCATCCCCAATTGTATTCTCACTTTCCTTTGCTAGTTGTTCTTGTTTGTTCAAGAATATCATACATTTGCTCTAGCTGATCCACAAATAACTTTTGTGCCTTTAAACCCCAAACAACATCATAATCCCAACCACCTCTTATATCTGGATGAGTATGGCTAAAATCAGCAACTTGATTGGGTAAATCCCATAATCCAATCAATATCAACTTTCTTTCTAGCTCAGTAGGATACTGCTTAGCAAATTCTTGTTTATCCCACCATTTAACATACTGGTATCTTTTACCTATGCCAGTGTAATAATAATCCCATAGTTTTTGTATGATATACCAAATATCTTCGTTAGTTGGTTGATATATTTTATCTAGTTCTTCATCACTCAAATTATTATGATGCTTATCAGCATATCTAGGACCAAATTTATTATCGAAGAAATTCCAAGCCATCTCTTTTATCAGCATGTTAACCGGTAGATACAAATTATCATCGCTAGCTACATAAGGATTTCTTTTTATGAACTCAACTATCATCCATGTATCCCTTGGTTTGTTGTAAGAATCTATTATTACTCTATGACCATAATTATCTTTTACTATGATTGGCTCAAAATCCACTAGCTCTGGGTCTTTATTACTAGCGTTAATAAACAATTTTAGTACATCATAATCATGCTCTGGTAAATTTTGTTTTAAAACAGCATCTACGTAATAGTTTAGGGCATTCAAAACTTCTTCCTTTGCTCTGCAGGTCTGAGTTCTATAGAGAATATTGAAATACAAGTTAGCACTCTGATAATCCTTCACCAGCTTAAGAACCTTATATACGATGTTGTCTTCGATTCTCTCTCCATTACAATCAGCTATGTTGAGAATGATGAATGTTAGATTCCTGTCCCAAGAGTAGATGTACTGAAACAACTTGTTATTGTCAAACAGCCTAATGGCTAGTTGAGGATTAAAACCATTCTTTACAACAAAGTAAGAGTAAGCGTCCCGCAGAGGCCAGTCTATAACAAAGTTCTGAGTTGCAGTGTTGTTGAAGGAGTCGACTGCCGTTACCGTAAAGGAAATTTTCCCTGCTTCTTCTGGACTTTTAATGCGCAACGTCCCTATGAAAATACTTCCACCTGTTTCAAGTTCGACACTCTTATCTTCGTAAGTTAGGATAGCCCTCTTAATCTCAGAGGAGTCACTTATTTTAACCTCAACGATTATTTCACCGCTTTCATTTAATCTACTAACGTTCCATAGTGTTATCTTTGGCAAATCGAAAACTTTTATCTTTTTCTCGATAGTTCGAACAAGTTTTTTACCATTTAGATAGGCATAAACTCGCATAACCTCATAAACTCCTTCTGTAGTGTTAACCTCGGCAATGAAAATATTTTCGCTTTTCTTGGTGCTCAGATTCATAACTCCTGAGGGAGTTTTCAGCTCGATCACTAATCTGTCAGCTTTTCCATTGACAATTATTTTTAGAGGTTCTCCTGGATGAGGAGAATTGAGCGTAACTCCATGGATTTCCAGCTCACCCCTGGAGTTCTGAACGCCTCTAGCGGGGGCTTCCTGAATGCATCCAGCAGTTAATATGATAAGAGTTATAAGGCCAGCAACCAAGAGCCTCAAAGATCCCACCTATATCGTATTTTGGGTGAGATTTTATAAACATTTTACGGTTCTAATCCAAAAATTGTAATGCCAGTTATGGATAAATGAAATTCAATCAAGAAATCTAAAACTTGCTCTCATGTCGAGGAAAATTAAAAAGTGGGTAAACTACTTCCCCATTAACCCTTCTATAAGCTTCGCTTTCTCTTGTGCCTTCTTTAGATGCTCTACTGTAACTTTGGTGTAGATTTGGGTGGTTGAAAGGTTTGAATGCCCTAAAATTTCTTGAATAACTCTTATATCAACTCCATTTTCAAGCATATGAGTGGCAAAGCTGTGTCTTAGCATGTGAGGGGTTACCTTTATCCCGGCTTTCTTTCCATATTTGTTTAGAATATACCACACCGTCTTAGGAGAAATCCTATCTTTCCTCTCCCTTCTTTCCTCAACAAGTAGGTATTCGCTGCTATCCTCCCTCAGGGCAAGATACTCTCTGATTTCTTTAATGATTGGTTTTGAAAGGGGCACCAGTCTATCCTTTGCTCCTTTGCCTCTCCTCACGGTTATAATTCCCCTGTTAAGGTCAACGTCCTTTATTTTCAGGTTGCAAAGTTCGCTAACTCTCAATCCAGTACCATAAAGCAGGAGAACTATAAGTCTATCACGTTTTCTGAGTGGAGAGATAACACTTAAGAGTTTCTTCACCTCTTCTTTTGTCAAGGCTTTCGGTAAACTCCTTGGAACCTTTGGGGGTTTGAGCTTCTCTGCTTCCTCATCAAGCCCCTCAAAGCGGAAATAGGAGCGGAGAGCTTGAACAACAAGATTCAGACTTTTGTTTGAGTAACCTTCCTTTTTGAGTTTTGCCAAAAAACGTAGAGCAGAGCGGGAATTCAAATCATAACCCTTGTCAAGATAACGCCTCACATAGTATGAGTACATTCTGACCGTGTTTGGACTCTTACCCTCCAGCTCAAGATACATCTGGAATTCCTCAAGGTCACTCATGTACCACAGACCCCTCATGAGCTTTTCTATTATCTCTTTTCACCCACATCCTCAGGCTCAGGTTCAAGGCCTCACAAACCTCTCAGAAGCTTTTCTACATCCTCCTCCCCAGAGCTCTCTTCTGGTGCTTCTGGAGGTAGGGATTCATCCCTTATAGCTAAGCTCAGATAGACTGTCTTGAGCAGATCTTCAACGAGTTTTCTGTTCTCAGCATAAATGTATCCTTGGCCAACTATGATTTTGCCTTCAAGGCCAAGCTTTCCAACTGCTTTTCCTATATACTCCTCATCCGGTACTTCCTCAGCTGGGAACAGGCTTTTCCATACCTCTTCAAGCTTGTAGGTGTTTATCTTCCCTTCCAGTAGTTTCCTAAGCTCTCTGTTCTCAGCCATCAGCTGCTCATTCTGGTTTTTCAGCTCATTATAGTTCCTTTCAAGTTCCTTGAAAGCCTTTTCCAGTTCTTCATGTTCTCTTAGAATGCTCTCATACCTGCCTCTGAGATCAAGAAGCTGGTTCCTAAGTGCTATATATTCTGGTAGTATTTGAAGGCTCTTTAAACCCGCCCTGACAAGGGTGTTCTTGAGTTCCTTCCTTACGAGTTCCACGTCAACGTGCTCAAGGTCGTGGCCGAGTGGGAGTTTCATTCTTTCCACATGGCCGACCATTTCCTCCAGCTCACTGAAGAGTCTCTCAGCTAAATCTCTTCCAACTCTATCTGCATCTGTGGCTATGATGAGTAAATCTGCTCCAGCAGCTGCACTTTTTGCTATCTCAATGTTGGTCGTTGGAATTATCGAGGAAATTGTGATATTATATTCACTCCCAAGAGCGAGCCCCTGCAGGGCTTTGCTTACAACTTCAACATCACTCGCACCTTCAACCAGAATCCTTACATCAACTATGGTCATTCCCTTCACCTCCGGGTGTTACCCCAATTTAAATTAAGAGGGGAGTTTAAAAATTCTCCCTCGCCTTATTCTGTAAGGTTAGCTTGGGTGCCTCAATAGCTATGAACTTCCATTGTTATGGTTTCTAATAGCATTCCTCAATCTTAAGGCTCGGCTTCTCAAGTACAATACTCCCATCGGGGAGGAGGGACAGGCTGAGGGCGTGAATCTCAACTCCTACCTTACTGGCATCTGCAAGCAGTTTTGTTATCTTGAGGCCACCTTTTTCATAGGACTTGAACTTCTCAACACCCGGCAGGGCACCTATGAAAAAAATCATGGTCCTTTGCCGGCATTTACGAGTCCTATGAGTTCTTTTATGTGCTTTTGCCCCCCTAACTGATGGATTGGATATATTGCATATTCTCCTCTCTTGCCCCTCTAAGAACTTCATCATTATGACACTCGAAAAGGTAGTCAAGCCGGATTTTCCAACCGTTACTTCTTTTTGCTTTATCTGGCAGTTTTTCAGCCAAGGGATTAGACCGAGCTCCACAAGGCTCTCGCTTGTGTTCGTGTGTCTATCACTGCACCTTTTCCATCCAAGTCTTCAAAGCCAATCAAGACGAAGTCTGTCTTTCCGCTGGTTTTTGGTATGCAGAATGCTTTCTACTAGGAATCATGAACTCTTGCAGTCTACTGGTATTAGTTATCAATACTCTCTTTTCCTCCCCATTAACATTTACCAGAGCCACGAAACGGCTAAGTCGTGTGAGGAATGTGCATGGGATAATGTTGAGCTTCAACAGGATTTTCTATCCCAGTTCTCATCATTAAAAAATTGGTTTGGATGCTTGTAAATGCCAAGTGGTTGCTCATACAGGCGTTTAAGCAGGCAGAACCAAAGACATGATGGGAACTAGGGTGATTTTCTTTTTCATTGATTCTTCACTCTCAGAAAGTTTTTATTAACCTTGGGATAGGTCTCATATAAACCTAAAACCTTAAATATCTTCGCTGAGAGCATTAAGATGGACATCTAAACGGAGGCGGTGGAAAATGGTTGACTATGAGCTTTTAAAGAAAATCGTTGAAGCTCCCGGTGTTTCAGGATACGAGTTCTTAGGAGTCAGAGACGTTGTTATCGAGGCCTTTAAGCCATACGTTGATGAAATAAGGGTTGACAAACTTGGCAACGTCATAGCCCACAAGAAAGGTGACGGTCCAAAGGTCATGCTTGCAGCCCATATGGATCAGATTGGTCTCATGGTTACTCACATTGAAAAGAACGGATTTTTAAGGGTTGCACCAATTGGAGGCGTTGACCCAAGGACTTTAATTGCCCAGCGCTTTAAAGTCTGGATTGGCAAGGATAAGTTCATTTATGGTGTTGGTGGTTCAGTTCCACCTCACATTCAGAAGCCAGAGGATAGGAAGAAAGCTCCAGACTGGGATCAGGTTTTCATTGATATCGGTGCTGAGAGCAAGGAAGAGGCAGAAGAAATGGGAGTTAAGATAGGCACAATCATCACATGGGACGGCCGCTTGGAGAGATTAGGGAGGCATAGGCTTGTGAGCATTGCATTTGACGATAGAATTGCCGTTTATACATTGGTTGAAACCGCAAGAAAGCTCAGCGAGACTAATGCAGATATTTACTTCGTCGCCACAGTTCAGGAGGAAGTTGGTCTTAGAGGAGCAAGGACAAGTGCTTTTGGCATTGACCCAGATTACGGCTTTGCAATTGATGTTACCATTGCAGCTGACGTTCCAGGGACGCCGGAGCACAAACAGGTTACACAGCTCGGAAAAGGAACCGCAATTAAAATTATGGACCGCTCAGTTATCTGTCACCCAACAATTGTTAGATGGATGGAAGAGCTTGCTAAGAAGCATGAAATCCCATACCAGTGGGACATTCTCCTCGGTGGAGGAACAGATGCAGGAGCAATCCACCTCAATAAGGCTGGTGTTCCAACAGGTGCAATAAGCGTTCCTTCAAGATACATACACTCAAATGCAGAAGTCGTTGATGAGAGGGACGTTGATGCAAGCGTTGAACTGATGGTTAAAGTTCTCGAGCACATCCACGAGCTTGAGATTTGATTTTCTCTTCTATTTATTCTTATCCATCTCTAAGAATTTGAATAGGCCATTAACCTATTGAGAAAATCTTTTTTAATGTCTTTTTAACTTCCTCAATAGTGAAGATAACACAGGGTTTTATTAGACTGGGGTACATTGGGTGAGTTCCTGCATACCTGTTAACGCCAGAATCAAAAAGGAGAACATTGTATTCTTCAAAGCCACTGTATAAATTAGAAGATTGGAAACTATCAGGACTGGTCACTATTTCCTCTGACGGAGATTTGTGAAGGGGAACTCGACGAGCCCACTGCTTGAGCTCTCTTTCAGGTTTTATGCGGTTCATAATCTACTCCGCCATACTCATTCCAATGTGCATCGAGAAGACTGGGATAGCGAAGCCAATGCACATTGTTAAAATGCTGGCGCTGTCAGGATAACCGGTGAGAGCGCTTGGCGGCTGTCTAACTCCTATCATGTTTTCATATTATGAGGACTAAAACTCAGATAGAATTTCCTTATGGCTGGGAAGCTTTGAAGACTGCAACATCAAAATCAGAATTAATATTACGCACTTTTCCCTATTCCAAACAGGGAAAAAGATCCGTTAAGGGTTAGATTTGTTGTGAAGAAATTTTTCATAAATTTTGATTTTTGGTTTGCTCGAAGCTGAATTTTAGGAACCCACCGTTATAGAAGTAATAAGGGTGTTCCGCTAATCACATAATGGCAATATGTTGAATATTGAAACATCATGGAACGGTTTTGGGGAAAGGTTAATGGACAAAAATCTCGAAAGGAAATAACAGAATCAATAAGAGAAAGTTACATGAAAATGAAAAAGATAATCCATGAAAAAACTGAATTCAATTATTCCATTTACAATAGTCGGCGAAGGAGGTATAATGTTAGCAACGGTATCGTTACATGTGTGGTGAGCTTAGCCGAAGTACAGAGTGCATGTTTTAAAAATCTAATTCTTAGGAGCTGTCTTCGCTTTGAAGCCTACTCTCGTTGGGAGGGATACCATGTGCTTCTTCGGCGTAGAGTTTATATGCAAAAAACAGCGCCCCTACGCCAACACCCAAGAAAATGAACGGCCATTTTGAAGGCAGGGGTAAGCCCCTATGCCAGGTGTATAGAAGATAGTTTTGATAGAAGAACATGTAACTAAACCATGCCAGTAACAACGCCCAGATTGCATGTTCAATGATTTTTTTATCTCTCTCATCCATTTTATCCACCTTGGGGAAAAGTTAAAAGCAAGGCATTAAAACTCTTTCCCATGAATGAGTACTTTCCTTATGAAAAGCTCCGACCCCATCAGGAGGAGTTCATAAAACTGGTTGATGAGGCCGTCAGGAAGGGCAAAAACCTTGTTATAGAAGCCCCTACTGGCTTTGGAAAGACCATAAGTGTTTTGGCAGGAGTTCTGCCTTATGCAAAGAGTCTTGGCTACAAAGTCCTCTATCTGGCAAGAACCCACAAACAGATGGACAGGGTTATTGAAGAGCTGAAGGCAATAAACAAAAAAGAGCCTATAAGAGGTGTTGGGCTCAGGAGCAGGAAAGACCTCTGTCTCCATCAATATATCCAGACATTCTCGCCTGATGCATACAATGCAATGATAGTTTGTAAAAACCTGAAGAAGCTGAACAAATGCCCTTACTATGAAAATGTCAGGAAGAAGAAGGAAGAGTTTGAGGAGGTGGCGGAGTACTTCCTCAACAATCCAAGCGAGCCTCTGGAGCTGATACATCATGCGGAAATGCTGGAATTCTGTCCCTACGAACTGACGAGAAAGGTGGCATTTAAGGCGGATGTAATTGTCGCAAGTTACCTCTACATGATAAGCCCTGCTATAAGGGAGAATTTCCTCAAATACTTTGACCTTGACTACTCGGATTTAATCGTGATATTTGATGAGGCTCATAATCTGCCTGATCAGGCGATAAGCGCCCTCAGCGACAGGCTGAGTATCCACAGTGTTTCGAGGGCGATAAAGGAAGCCGAGGATTATAATGAGCATGAAATAGCAAATTTTCTGAGCATATTCATGAAGGGTCTTGAAAACCTCTATGAGGAGAAGCTCAGGGACAGAGCTGTGGAGGAGGTACCTGTTGCTCCGGAGAGTATATTTCAGCATGTTTCCAGAATTCTCAATCTCGATGGTAGGTATCTTGTAAAGTTTTTGAACGAGATGGTTGAGGTAGGCGACTCAATAAGAGAGGATAAAATCGAAAAGAATAAGCCACCACGGAGCTATGTTGGGAGGGTGAGTGAGTTTCTGCTTGAATGGCTCAGCACTATGGGGAGGGACGATTACCTCTTCCTGATGAGCCGGGAGAGAGGACTTTCCCTTGAGCTTGTCGCTCTTGATCCGTCTAAAGCCCTTGAGTTTGTGAGGAATGTGCAGTCAGCGATATTCATGTCTGGGACTCTGACCCCTCTGGAGGCTTTCCGGGATGTTATAGGGCTTGAGGCAGAGGTGAAGAAGTTTCCGCGGATGGTGAAGAGGGAGAATGCTCTTGTGCTTGTGGCTAAGGATGTTTCGACCAGAGGGGAAGAACGGTCTCTGGATATGTACAGGAAGATAAACGAATACATCGTCGAGGTAGCAAAGCTGATTCCAAAGAATGTGGGTGTCTTTACGGCATCTTATGAAGTTCTTCAGGGACTTCTCTCGGCAAATTTAGGTGTTATGATAGAGGAAGAAGTTGGAAAGAAGCTTTATATTGAAAAGAAAGGGGCAAGCTCGAAGGAAAACGACCTGCTCGTGAAAGCATTCAAAGAGGAGTCCAAAGGAGAAGGAGCGATACTCCTCGGTGTAATGGGAGGTAGAAACAGCGAAGGACAGGATTACAGTGGAGATGAAATGAACGGTGTGATTCTCGTTGGAATTCCATATGCGAGGCCAACACCGAGGATTCAGGCTCAGATAAGATACTTTGAAAAGAAATTCCCTGGGAAGGGTAGATACTACGGTTATTACTTACCGGCCCATAGAAAGCTTGCTCAGGCTGCTGGTAGGGTTCACAGGGGAAGTGAGGAGAGAGGAGCTGTCATAGGACTTGACTACAGGATTCTCTGGAGGTCTGTTAGAAAAGACCTGCCGGACTGGATGGTAGAGAGTATGAAGCCGGTTAATCTGAGGAGGATAGGTATTTATCTTAAGCGATTTTGGAAGTGATTTAGCAACATATGTGCCCCGGGTGGAGCGAAGAGGAGTCACAGCTCGCCAGACGCTCATCCTCCGCGGTTTCCCCGGGGCATATTAAAGTGATTAAACATTTCTTAAAAATCTAGCTCTATTCTCCAGGATATTGTCAGGATAACCTGTGAGAGCGCTTGATAATATGTCCAGTTATGACTATTAAGCGGGCTCTCTAACTTATCCTGACAGTATCTCCTCTAGCTATTGATCTCACACCTGCAGCAGCCAAAACTAGCAGTTCAAAGATACGGTAGGCATCTCCAATATTTCCAGCCTTGAACTTAACGGTTTTGCCGTCAATTCTGTTAATCTGGGGTAGAAGCTCTGCAGCATCAGCCATATCACTTCTAAGAAGGCGAAGTCTAACAGTTACAGGCTCTTTCACTTTCAGAGGCTCTGTCATGCCTTTCTCATAACGCCTAATGGCTTCGGCAACAGCTATTTTAAGCTCTTTCTTAAGCTTTTTCATGCTAGGACTTTTAGCGGCGTATCTTGAAATGGCGTTCTTAAAGGGTATCTCCACTGCCCATGGGGTGAATCTTCTGACGTCTTCCTCTATAAGCTTGGCATCTCCCCCAACAAGAACCACCGGGATGCCATAGTGCCCGAGAACATAGCTGTTCAGAAGAAATTCGCTGACCCTAACCCCGTTTATCTCAAGATAATCAACCGAAGCTCCGCTGTATGTGTGGTCAAATGTCGCATAGCCTGTTCCGGCCTTTGCATGATAGCCAAGGAACATGCCAATATCACTTCCTTTTGCAAAAGCAACCATGCTAAGCGGCCTTGG
>JAMOPD010000217.1 GCA_027064745.1 Thermococcaceae archaeon | reverse complement strand
GGCTTAAGGTCTGCATGGGGGACATTTCCAAAGGCCTCAAGGACGCGCTCGCCCCACTCAATCAGCAGATTAAGGAAGTACTTGGCGAAGCGGTTCTCCAGGGTGTCAAAGCTCTCGTACTTTATACTTCCAAGAACTTTGGTGGGCACGTAGCCGTTCAGGTATCTCGCCACAAGAACACCCTCTCCAGCCGGTGCCAGATATTCTGGATATCCTGCGATTGAAATCAGCGTTTCTGGGGTTACTTCGTCGACCTCATCCGGCCTTAGCCACTCTTCCTCCACTCTAAGTTCTCGCTTCATCCTGTGCATAATCACCTCAAAGGCCTCGATGATTCGGGTTTTGTTTGAGCGGAGGAAGTGGTAGGCGAAGAGCTCGTTTACGGGCTCATCGCTTTCTTTCACAGTAAACGCAGTGGGAGACTGTATTGAGAAATTAAGTTTGGAGGAGATGCGCGTTATGTCATCTGTTAAAGCTTGACTTAGGATGTTGAATCTTTCAATCAATTTTTCTACGGCTTTTTCTCTCTCGTTAATATCCTCTATTTTGTCGAGGTTTATAATTCCACGGTGTTCGGGGACAATCTTTCCAAGCTTCTCAGAAAGCACAATAAGGGGAAATTCATGCCTTTTTCCATGCGAATCTTCAATAATAAGCCTTGATTTTCCAACGTAGTTTTTAAAGGTGAATGTAAAAGTGTTCTTGTTAATGCTACCTCTCCGAATGCACTCCAATCCGGGAATAATAACCTTGGCTCCGTTTGCATCTATTTCGTAAGTCTTCCATTCAAAGAGCACTATCTCGCCACTTTCCTGTAGAAAAGCCCAACAGCTATCTTCAACACTTCCCAACTGAAACGGAAGATTCAACTTTCCATTCTCAATGCACGTAATGACCAATGAAGGCACCAAAAAGCCACTATACACAGAAGTTAATAAGTATTTCGGAGAGAATAAAATTAAAGCTCCTATATTTCCCCAACTTCGCCCAGTGTTTTCCGTATCCCTCTCCAATTAACTCAATATTCCCCATTAGATTACCATCCGAAGACTTCAGGGCTGATCTCCCCATCCACAAACCAGCCCTCATTTTATTGTGTCAAAGTAGTTTTCTCGTGTTTGCCCTGTAAGACTCAAAATCATGGCCCTCAATTATTTTCCCCGCCAAATGAAACTCACGCTTTGTTTTTACTCCAATGCGCTCTTGTTTCCGGTTATTTTTGCAACGTCTTGCAGGAGCCTGGCACACTCCACAATTTCACTCGATAACATGCACTCTTTCCCGCTTAGTATTGAGAGCAGGGCATCGGCCAGCGGCCATTCATCGCGGTCAATCTGCTCAAGCAATTTTTTAGCTTCCTCAATAGTTAAATTCCCGCTGATCAAGTCAAGCGCAACCTTCAAGGCATAAATGTCCGTATTCACATCGCCAGTCATTTCAATTATCCTATCAATATCTTCATCGTAAAACGAAACATCACCAAAATCGTGCTGTGTTGAATAGTGAATGCAGATTGACTTCACCATGCAATCGACTGCCTCCCTCTTCATCCCCAAGTCAGCGTAAGTCAGTGCAAGGTTGTGGAGAATGAGTCCCCTCTCTTTTGCGGTCTCAGCGTATTCCAACGCCTTCTTGAGCACTGGGAGTGCTTCTTCGGAGCGGTTAGTTTCGTAATAGTGGGTCCCGAGATTGTTCAGGGCTATCGCGTAGTACCTCGGGATAACGCCAAGTTCCATGGCCCTTTCTTCAAATTCCACTGCCAGCTTCAGATACCTCTCGGCCTCTTCCGGGTAGTTCTGCTGAGGGAAATAGATCATGGAGACTGAAGTTGCAACGGCGGCGGCCTTAATGTAGTAATCTGCAACCAGCTTTTTGTAGGTAAGGCTTTCAGACGTGCCAAAAATTTCATCTAAAAGTCTCTTGAGCTTATCCTCACTATCCTCTTCATGCTTTTTCTTGTAATACTCGGCAAGGCTGACGAGCAGTTTTATGTAACCATCAGCATAAAGAAGCTTCTCTCTTCCCCAGGCCTCGTCATACGCTTTCTCAAGATCCTTCAGAGACTCCTCCGAAAATCCTCCCGCAAGGAATTCTTGAACTGTAATCCCTTCTGGCCTCACAAACTTTCTAACCAGCCCACTCATTGGCATCCCTCTTCTCTATTTCCATAAACGTCTGCAGGAACCTCTCTATCAAAGCCTTTCAAATCCACTTCCAAGGAGACTATTAATGAATGCGTTAAT
>JAMOPD010000216.1 GCA_027064745.1 Thermococcaceae archaeon | reverse complement strand
CAGTATCAATGGCTTGAACTCCTGGTTTTTCATCAACAGATACAGTGATCACGTCAGGGTAACCAGCACCATCAGAATGATTGTCATTTTGCAGGTTAACATCCTGATATACCATTAACACCTCATGCATTTTTTGCTCAAAATCAAGGTCTCGCCGTTCAAGGTAATATTTGATTTTGTGGGGGCGCATTTCATTGGCTGAAAGAATTCTCCAAATCGTAGCCTTTGCCGCTTTTGACAAACAAGGGTACCCAACTGCCGAAGCGTGTTTCCGAGTATATTTTGCCAATTCGTTTTAGGAGATGAGTCATGCGCTCCTGTTAAGATCGGTGCAGGCTTTGATTTGGCTGGAGCTGGCCTCGGAAAGTATATTGAAGCGACCAAAGTGGCCAAGAGACTGGAAAGTTCATGGAACAAAATTGCAAATAAGACAGGGTTGGGGAAGGGCATCAACTTTGGCCTTGACCTGACAGAAACTCTCGAGTTCTGCAATAAAGACTGCTGTGACAAGACTGGAGACTCTGTCACCGTCAAAAACATTCAATATTATAAAGGTACAATTGAACTTAAGGTGACAGCGTCTTCTCCACGCATGCCTCTTGGGAATTTGGGCATTGTATTGCCATCTGATGATGCGGATGAGGGATCTTTTGTTGGAATAGTATGGAGTCTCAGCATAGACGCGGGCGGCAAAGTGATAATTCAGCCTATGTTCCTGACAGGATGCGTATTCGATTACAAATTATCGGATTCCTGTGTTTTTATTGGCGGATGGGTAAAGATCGAAGGAGGGCTTGACGTTACGGCTCTGGGTACAGGAGTTAAAACACTATTTGCTGGACAACTGGGACCCAGTGGTGAAATATGTTGGGGCATGTCTGGATGGAAGGTGGAAGTCTGTTTGGGTGGCGATATTAAGGTTGAAGCCGGCGTTAAGATGTTTTGGACTTCGGTAGGGACAGTAGACATTACTGTTGCAGAGGGAAAGATATACTGGTCGAACCAGAAATCTTGGCATGATGGACTGACTCTATTTGGGAAAAAGATTATATAGAAAACAGTAGAGTACGGTATAAGGGAATTTGGAAGACATGAGGCTGTTCGTGCTTTGATGATGGGCCGAGAACTATTAAAAGACTCTTAGTGGGGATCATAAGTTGCGAAAATATGCAAACATGTTTCGAGTATGGCCAGATCAGGCGGGACCCGAAAGTGTTATCATTAGGTATCCAAAGAAGGCTTCTATCGCTAATGCGATAGTGACAGGGATATTTTTCCTGTTTGGAGCTCTGTGCCTCTCATTGGCCTTCTACAAGTATTTAGTGGCGGGCTGGACGATTGACAAGTTTACGGCGTTAGGCATAATAATCCTCATTATATTTGTCTCTGGCGTTGGTCTTCTAATGGTTTTAAATCTGAGAAATATCATTAAGGAGGGGAAGATTCGGCTGTTAGCTAGTCGCGACGGACTGTTTTTGGATATTGTAGCAAAAGGGGATCGTGCCTTTTATCTTAGGTGGGAGGACATTGAGAAAGTGGAGTTTAAGACACCCTCTGACCCATTTTGGGGTTCGGGCGGGTTCAAAACGAAGGGGGAAGTACTTTCTATAGCTATAAGTGAGAAAGCTGGTGAAACACTTCCGGCAGTAGTCAAAAACGCAAGAGCAAGTAAAAGAGAGATACAGATTAATTCATATACGCTGGATAGGCCTCTATATGAAATAGTGAAGAAACTTCGCCAAATGAAAGAAAGGTTTGAATAGGCTTTCCACCATGAGCACTGGCATGGAGTCTATGCCAGTTAGCAGGAAGCAGATGAAGTGGTTTACTTGAAATGGACACTCTGTTAAGAACAATAAAAACAAAAGGAGGGTGTTCTATGAGTGAGAAAAGGAAACGGACCAATCACACAGAAGAATTCAAACGGGATGCAGTTAATCTGGTTGTTAACCAGGGATACAGCAGCAGTGATGTTGGCAGGCACCTTGGTATTCCTATATCTAATGTTACGAGATAGGTGCGAAAACATAAAGCACGTTATCTAAATGGAGCGACTCAGCGGGAAATAGAAGCAGAAAACAAACGTTTGAAGAAAGAGAATGAAGGACTGCATATGGAGCGTGAATTAAAACAGCGACAAGATCATGATTGAACTTAAGATTCTACTGTTACTTCTCGTTATAAATGGAACTCCACCTGTAATAGCGCGGCTGTTGCCCAAAATGCTCAGGTGGCGTCTCGATA
>JAMOPD010000215.1 GCA_027064745.1 Thermococcaceae archaeon | reverse complement strand
AATTTGAGAAACGTCAAGCTAATACCAAAGAAGAAGTATTTTATAGAGCGATGCGTCTATTTCAAAACTCTGCTATATTAGCATGATTTAAAAATTTATGGAGTATTTGGGCTTTAATCTAATTCAATCAGCGTAGGACAGACTAACGTGCTCTCAATACTATGTTTAAATGGCCAATAATGCACCATAGCATTTTTATATACGCCCATACAACCGACAGTGGAGGTATTCCTATGCCAGAAAAATTTGACAAGATATATGATTACTATGTGGACAAGGAGTATGAACCGAACTTTAAGAGGGATATCATAGCTGTCTTTCGTATAACTCCTGCAAAAAGCTTTACCATTGAAGAAGCTGCCGGTGCGGTTGCTGCTGAAAGCTCTACAGGAACATGGACAACCCTGTATTCATGGTATGAGTATGAAAGATGGGCTGATCTCTCAGCCAAGGCTTACTACTTCCATGATATGGGAGATGGCTCGTGGATAGTGAGAATAGCATACCCGTTCCACACATTCGAGGAAGGCAACCTTCCAGGATTTCTCGCATCAGTCGCAGGAAACATATTTGGGATGAAGCGTGTTGAAGGCCTCAGGCTTGAGGATATATACCTCCCAGAGAAGTTCCTCAGGGATTTTGATGGGCCGGGTCAGGGAATTGAAGGAGTCAGAAAGCTTCTCAACATCAGGGATAGGCCTCTTTATGGTGTGGTTCCAAAACCAAAGGTTGGTTACAGTCCAGAGGAGATTGAAAAGCTTGCATACGAGCTCTTCAGCGGTGGAGCAGACTACTTAAAGGATGATGAAAACGTTACAAGTGCTTGGTACTGTCCATTTGATGTGAGAGCTGAGAAGATAATTGGAGTAATGGAGAAGGTCGAAAATGAGACAGGGGAGAAGAAAACATGGTTTGCCAACATAACAGCAGATGTTTTAGAGATGGAGAGGAGACTTGAGCTCCTGGCAGACCTCGGGAACCCTCACGCCATGGTAGATGTTGTTGTAGTTGGATGGGCGGCGCTTCGCTACATCCGTGACCTTGCCGAGGATTATGGAATAGCTATCCACGCCCACAGAGCAATGCATGCTGCCTTTGACAGAAACCCATATCACGGCATCTCAATGTTTGTCCTCGCCAAGCTCTACAGAATTATAGGCGTCGACCAGCTCCACGTTGGAACAGCGGGAGTGGGTAAGCTCGAAGGAGGTAAATGGGATGTTCTCCAGAATACCAGAATACTGAGGGAGAGCCATTACATACCAGAGGAAAGTGATTTATTCCATCTCGAACAGAAGTTCTATCATATAAAGCCTGTCTTTCCAACGAGTTCTGGTGGGTTGCATCCTGGCAATATTGAGCCTGTTATAAGAATCCTTGGAAAGGACATAGTTTTGCAGCTCGGCGGCGGAACAATGGGGCATCCCGATGGTCCAAGGGCTGGAGCCATGGCGGCAAGGCAGGCCATTGATGCCATCATACAAGGAATTCCACTCGATGAGTATGCCAAGAGCCACAAAGAGCTCGCAAGGGCCCTGGAAAAGTGGGGGCATGTAACTCCTATTTGATTTTCCTTTTCCTCTATCCAATTTATAAGTTGGCTACATAACTTCCAATATCATCCCGTTGGTATTGCCTTTCTGTCAAAAACTGGATGCAAAGAGGTTTTAATACCTTTTACCATTTCAAGAGTGGTGAGAATCATGCATCCTGAAGGATTCCTTGAAGTTATCACCGGACCCATGTTTGCTGGAAAGACTACTGAACTTATAAAGAGGATTGAACGTCAGATATTTGCTAAGAGGAAAGCTGCGCTGTTTAAACCTGCTATTGACAACAGATACAGTGAGAGTGAAGTTGTTGCGCACAATGGACTAAGATATGATGCCTTCGTTATACCAACAGATGAAGAGGGCGTCATTATGATTGAAGACATAACAAGGAAAGAAGGATTCGAGGTTATAGGAATTGATGAGGTTCAATTCTTTCCCATTTCCATTGTTGAAATGCTTAACAGACTGGCTGATGATGGGATATATGTGATTGCCTCAGGTCTGAACCTTGATTTCAAGGGAGATCCATTTCCCGTTACTAAAGAACTTCTTGTTAGAGCAGATAATATCATATATCTCACTGCAGTCTGCACAGTATGTGGGGCCCCAGCAACAAGAACCCAGCGTATGATCAATGGAAAACCCGCACCTAGGAACTCTCCGGTAATTTTAGTCGGGGGTAGGGAGAGTTACGAAGCTAGATGCAGAAAACATCACATTATTCCATCTTA
>JAMOPD010000214.1 GCA_027064745.1 Thermococcaceae archaeon | reverse complement strand
CTTTTGTATCTGCCAGCATATTCGCTGAGCTTTTTCAGGTGCTCCTCAAACTTTTTCTTGTCCGTGCTAATATCTCTCAACTTGTCAAGGATTTCCTGGAAGACCCGCATATATTCTTCCCTTTTTTGAAACTGGCATATTGAGGGAGTAGCACAAATCTCCATATCCATTCAGGGCTCCGAGCTGGCGGAGTATCGTGCTGTCCTCTAACGGGACGATTACGAGGCCAATGTCATACTTCTGCAGAACCTTCCTGGCTACTTTCCTGAGCTTCTCGAGCCTTTTTCCAGCTTTGTGCATTTCAATCTCGCTGTCCAACGGCTGTTTGAAAATTTCTCGGGCAAGTTTCCGAAGCTCTTCATCTTTAGCAACGTGGACGCCGATCATTACCAAAGCGTCCTCAAGCATCCCGCTAATGGTGGGGATCCATATTATCGGTTTTTCCTTTAGTTCTGGATAGAGCGGCACTAGTTCCCATGAGGGAGCGTCGTTCTCGTAGAGCATCAGAAGGTATCCCGGATTGGGCAGGCCGTAGGTGATGTGGGGCCGGCTTCCAACGATAATAAACGCCGTGGCACCCATCGAAATCATCCCCCACACTTAAAGGAATGTTTACCACTCCTTGAAATCTACCTCATCAAAGTCTCCGCTCTCAATTTTCTCCCCGCTCGGCTCGTATGCCCACTCCCAGAGAACAGCCCTACCAAACTTCGTGTCGACTTCAACAGGCCTGTAGCCGGCATTCACTTCCATACGGTCAATCGCTTCAAAAGTTTCATCGTCGACCTCATAAACCTCAACTTTCAGCTTCCCCTCGCCCCTGACAGTGTAGGGAAGGGCATCCACATAGAGGTCGTAGCCCTCGATCCAGTCTTCGCCAAGGAACCTGCTGTCCCCTAAATAGCCGTGGAGTGGTTTGCCCTTTCTTAGAGTGCCGTAGACTGCAATCTTCATCACGATTCCCCCATATAGCTAATCAATACATCCTCCTCTTTTAGGGATCTGAACCCAAAAATGAAAGTTCAGCTGAAGCTCGCGAAGCCTATTCCGTAGGGCTGGCGGATAGAGTTTATCCCATCTATAAATGCCCAATAGCCGTCCTTAGTTGAAAATATCCCCAGCCATCGATCGTTTCACCATCAACGCACTCCATAGTTGCACCAAAAAGTTACTTGTTTCCAAAGCTAATAAGAATTTTGGAAAAATACTGCCTCAAAATTGAGCTCACTTCAACGCTCTTGCTTGTTTAATTGGCTAAAGGGATTATTGTATGAATTTATCATTTTATTATTTTGATATTGTGTCTTTACGAGAGAACACTAAGACATCAGTCACTGAGGCCTATATTGTAGATTTTTCAATCCCATTGGCGACTAAGAAAGGCTTATATTGTTCTGAGGGGGATATAATTTGTTTGTCTGAAGAAAAGGGTGATTTCGATGAATTTCCCACCTCTCGATCAGATTATTGTAGTTTGGGACGGCAGTTTAGCGAGCCAGTACAACCTTATGGAAGCAAAAAAGTACCACCCAACCAAGCTCATCGTCTATGCAATGGGCCACTTCCCTAAAGATGACCCAGACGTGCACTTTGTAATCGAAGACTATGAGCAGGTTCCCATTTCACGCAAGTACAGGAACCTGGCAAAGTTCGTAAGGGAAAACTTTGAGCCTAAAAAAGTAATGGTGCTGTTGCCATACACTTGGGAGGAAGTCGAGAAGTTCAGAGAAATGACACGTCGGTACGGGGGCATCTGGTGGGAGGACTTTGCAAAATCATACACGGAGGATGGTCTGCGGAAACACATTGAGAAAGGTACGAAATCTTCGTAGAACAGGGTTGTGTAAAAACTGGAGTTTTCCCGCGGGATTCCGAGATAGGCTGGGCTTTGTTAATTTTGCCTCCCAAGTGACAGGAGATACTCAAAACAGTTATATACGAATACCTTCATGTATCAATTAGGCCGGCTACGGTGACCAATGATGAGGCTCAAAGTATCCTTCTACCTAAATGGGGAGCTCGAGTTTAGGCCGAACAAACACGCAGTCCAAGGGTTCATCTACAACATGCTAAAGGGCACCGAGTACGGTGAGAGACACGACGACGCAAGGTTCAAGTTCTTCACGTTCTCCGACTTCTTCAGGGACAAGAAGGGGAGGCCGACGCTCATAGTGTCGTCCCCGGACAAGGGCTTCATAGAGGCTCTCCACGATAATCTCAAGGACAGGGTAAGGGTCTACCTCGGGAAGGAAGAGCTCGTGATAGCCGAGGTCAAGAAGTTCAGG
>JAMOPD010000213.1 GCA_027064745.1 Thermococcaceae archaeon | reverse complement strand
ATCAGAAAAATTGATTTCAATGTTTTCTTTCTCTACAGTTTTATTCCTGAGAACATTTAAAACCAATTCATCCAGATTTCTATCCGTTACGTTTTTATCCTTGAGTTCTCCAGCCACTTCTTTAAAGATAGCCCTCAGCTCATTGCTTAGGATTTTAAGCTCATTTCCCATCATTCTCACCAGATTAAAGCTTCTGAATCTCTGTTGTTCTAAATCCCAGAGAAATTTTATAAGGGTTTCCAAAGAAGCCTAAATACTGTCATGATAAGTCAGGCTTAATAGTTATACTGAATCCCACCGCTTATCCTGACAGTATGGAAGCCCACCTCGTCCCCTGATCGATAGTTGATAATAGCCGGCTTAATAGTACCAGAGAGCCAACCGAAAAGTTACCCACCATACTTATAAGGATTTCCAAAGAAGGCTGCAACATGAAAGAAGTCATCACCTGCTACGGGCATGAAAACGTTAGAGCAACCCATAGGTCAACGCTGGAATTCACAAAAGATGAGTATCTGACTCCAAGGGGGGACTGCATCCTATGCATAAGAGCTGACAAAGGCTTGAAAGATTTGGATGAGAAGTTTAAAAAGGCCCTGAAGGGAGGAAAAAAGCTTCTGGTGCGCATTAGGGTTAATGGATACGTGGATGAGGTTGTTGCGTATGGGGATAAGCGGCTCACGTTTGAGAGCGAGAACTCCATCATCATAAGAAAAAGCACGTATATTGACGACCGAACCCTGGCAATAAAAGCCAGCAAAGCTGCAGGAGATATAGATAGAAAAATTGTCGAAAAGCTGAAGAATCCTGAGCAAAAAGCAATTATTGAGCTCATTATTCTAGATGAATCTCATACCCATCTTTGAGGCCCCTAATTCTATAGCGTTTTCCTTTGAAGGCTACTTCAGCACTTACCTCAAATTCCCGGAGATACGGCTTAATATGGAGTTCATCCTCTGCCTCAAGACCGAGCAGGACTGTTAGGAATGCAAAGGCACTTGCAGCGCTCCATGCCTGTGGCGAATTGAAGCGCGGGGTCGGCGTAGGTCTTTCTAAACCGCTGAAGAGCTCCGGTAGAGTGTAGTTTAGATTCCTTACGGCCCTGAGAATTGCCATGGCAAGCCTGAAGGCTTTTTCTCTCTCACCAATTTCAGCCAACCCCATGGCCATGATTGCATTATCATGAGGCCATACAGAGCCGTTGTGGTAGCTGAATGGGTTGTAGGTCTTCTCTTCCGAGCTTAAGGTTCTTATGCCCAGGCCAGAGAACATATCCTCCTCAAACAGCCTATTAGCTATCTCCCGTTCATGCTCCGCTATTCCCGTAATCAGCAGATGTCCCATGTTTGAGGCGACGACCTCAGAAGGCCTATTCTCCCCGTCCAGAGCAAGTGCGTAATATCCATCGAGCCAGAAGTCCTCATTGAAGCGTTTTTTCAGTGCCTTTGCTTCCCTTTTAAGTTCTCTTTTACTGTGATCGGTTATTTCTCTGGCCTCCATAAGTGCCCGATATGCATAGCCCTGAACTTCAACAAGAGCGACTGGAGGTTTGGTAGGGGTTCCATCCTTCATCGGAATTGCTTCTCTTGAATCCTTCCACCCCTGATTGCCAAGCTCACCGGGGCTGTACCTTATGTAGCCTCCACCCTCCTCAAGCTTTCTGAGAATCCATTCCACAGCAAGGTTCAGGTTTTCCCTCAAATTCTCTATGAGCTCTGAATTTCCAGTCCAGCGAAGATATTCAGCTGCCAGGATGATGTACAAGGGGGTTGCATCCACAGTTCCGTAGTAGGGTGCAAAAGGAGCCCTGCCCGACTGGGAAAGTTCTCCAAAGCGGAATTCATGGGGAATTTTTCCTCTTTCTTCTCCACTCCTACTCTCACTCTTTTTTCCCTGAAGCTTAGCAAGAACTTCAAGGACGCCTTCGGCATATTCCGGAAAGTATGGAAGAAGGAAGTAGGAGGTTATTATGCTGTCCCTCCCAAATATAGCGGCAAATTCAGGGAGACCAGCCAGAGGCACCGGCCCAAACTCTGTAAAGGCTGTGAGAGCATTTAAATCTTCAACCGCCCTCTCAAATATTCTGTTTAGCCATCCTTTACTGAAAAACGCAGGATTCTTTAGAGGTTTTCCCGCTGGAATGAATTTGATCGGTAGTTTACCGTTAATGTACGGCCTAAACTCAACCCAGAAAACCCTCTCTCCAAGGGGAGGAATCTCAAAAAAAGTTTCAAATCGCCCGTTCTTAAAGTCCATGTTTGAGCGCACCTCAAGACCTCGAATCATGCCCC
>JAMOPD010000212.1 GCA_027064745.1 Thermococcaceae archaeon | reverse complement strand
GAGCATCTAATGGCACTTCAGATTGTGGGTAATAGGAATATCATCATAACCCTCAATAAAATTGAGCTCGTAAGTAAGGAGAAAGCCATTGAGAGATATCATGAGATTAAGGAATTTGTGAGAGGGACTGTAGCTGAAAACGCTCCAATAATCCCGATTTCAGCTCTTCACGGCTCTAATGTCGATATTCTCCTGGCTGCAATTGAAGAATTCATCCCGACACCGAAGAGGGATGCAAGAAAAGTTCCGAAAATGCTTGTTCTGAGGAGTTTTGATGTTAATAAGCCGGGAACTCCACCGGAGAAGCTTGTTGGAGGGGTTATAGGTGGTTCGATAATCCAGGGCAAGCTCATGGTGGGAGAGGAAATAGAGATAAGGCCTGGTGTTCCATATGAAGAGCACGGACGGATAAAATATGAGCCGATTACTACCGAGATAGTATCCCTTCAGGCGGGAGGAAGGTTTGTTAATGAAGCATATCCAGGCGGACTTGTCGGAGTTGGGACAAAGCTCGACCCCTTCCTTACAAAGGGTGATTTAATGGCAGGGAATGTTGTGGGAAAACCTGGACATCTGCCTCCTGTATGGAGTGAACTCCGCCTTGAGGTTCACCTTCTTGAGAGAGTTGTCGGAACTGAGGAGGAGCTTAAAGTCGAACCGATAAAGAGAAGGGAGGTTCTCCTTCTTAATGTTGGAACAGCGCGGACTATGGGCCTTGTAACTGGCCTCGGAAAGGATGAGGTGGAGCTTAAACTTCAGCTTCCAATATGTGCTGAGCCAGGGGATAGAGTTGCCATAAGCAGGCAGGTTGGCTCAAGATGGCGTCTGATCGGCTACGGTTTTATTAAGGATTGATTCCTCTCTTTTTGGTGATTTTTATGAGGGAATGGCTTGTGCTTCCAGATACGAACTTTCTCCTGATTCCTGGGCAGTTTGGTGTTGATATAATCAGAGAACTGGAGAGAGTTCTCGATGTCAAGTTTAGAATAGCAATTCCAACGGCTGTTCTAAAAGAGCTTGACCTCATAGAAAAAAAATCCCGTGGGAAAGACTTGATGGCAATAAAGATGGCTAAAAAGCTCGTGAAGAGCTTTGATTGGATGGATATAGGCCAATTTGGCCATAAGCCAACGGATGAGCTTATTTATGAATTTGCGATTAAAAATCCTCAAACGATAGTGTGCACCAATGATAGGGAGTTGAAAAAGAAACTCCGCGCAAAAGGTATTCCTGTCATTTATCTCCGCTCAAAACGGATTCTTGAACTTGAGGGTAAGGTTTAAATCATCCTTGTTTCTTTTTATCTAGGTGAGAAAATGTACAGCGAGGAGGTCTTGCTCAAGGAAATCCACACTCTTCTTAAGGATGATGAACTCTACAGGATGTATGAAGCGGTATTCAATAAATACAAATACTACTTTGAGACGACAAATTATATCGTTCTGAATGTCTATCGCTTCAATGATCATGGCCCGATTCATGTTCTCCTCACTACAAGAAGGGCTCTTGAAATCCTCAGAATCCTTGAGAGGTTCGGAATAGAGACCACAGCCCAGAAACTCGGAAAACCCTTTAGGTGGAGCAGGTTTATAGTGGCTTTCGGAGCTCTTTTTCATGATATTGGCAATATGATTCACAGGGACAGACATTATCAATTTAGCGTTCTCCTTGCAGAGCCAATTGTAGATAAGCTTGTCAGAGAATTTGAAACACAAGACTGGCTTCTCCTTAAAGCTTTAACGCTTAATGCTATATACACCCACGATGAAGCTGTTCCATGCACGACCATTGAGGGCAGTGTCATAGGCATAGCAGATGGCTGTGATATGGAAGCTGGGAGAAGTAGGCTCGTTCATAAGAAGGATAAGGTTGATATTCATGCAGTCTCAGCTCTGGCCATTGAAAGAGTTGAAATTCAAGAAGGTGATGAGAGAACGCCGATAGTCGTGGATATATGGATGAAGCATCCTGCAGGTATCTTCCAGGTGGATGAAATACTGACGAAAAAGGTGCAGAGCTCCCTCTTGGAAGGAAAAGTTAAGATAGTAATCCATGTGGGGGAGGAGATTCTTGAGAAGATCATCTGACCTTTTTGAGGCATATAAAGACTTTAAGTATCTCCTGAATAAGGGCTATCGAAAAAAGGTAGCCTTGAATTTTGTTGCCAACCACTATAAGCTAACCCTCAGACAGAGACACTTTCTTGCCAGGTGTGTTTTTTCTGATTTTGAAATTGAGGGAAGGAAGAGGAAGCTTGTTGAGAGTTCGTTTTTACGGGATAAGGCATTGGGGATTGATGGATTCAATGTCTTAATAACATTTGAATCATTGATTGAAGGGAAGGCTATACTTTGTGAGGACGGTCTTCTCAGGGATTTGAAGTATCAGAGGGGTTATAGGATGTCGGGAGAAACCAAGGGCATTATCGAAACTATTGTGTCATTTCTATCGACTCTTAAGCCGAGAGAAGTTGTTTTTCTTTATGACATGGGTGTGAGTAGGAGTGGTGAAATTGCAGGGCTTACTATGGATTTAATTAAGAAATACGGGTTGAAAGGAAGAGCTCTAACTGTAAAATCTCCTGACTATGAGCTCAGGAGTTTTGAAGTTGTGTGCACATCTGATATTGGAATTATATCGAAGATTAGCTATGTTTTTGATCTTCCAAAAGCACTTGGGGCATTTTTAGGTATGAGACCAAAAAGGTTTATGGAGCTTTTTGATAAACAGTCTTTAGACAAATTTTAACATTAAAATATTAGTCGAATAACTCCAAGTTGTCTTGAAACTTTAGTAAATTTTTAATAGTTTTGTGAACTAATTTGTTAAAACAGTGCAACTTGCCTTTGGCAGGCTAAGGAGGTGTAAATATGAAAAAAACCGCATTTTTAATGCTGGCAATATTGATAATAGGGGTAGTATTTGCCAGTGCTTGCATTGGAGGAAGCACAACCTCTCAGACCACGTCCTCCCCAACTCTTACAACTTCGTCTTCATCTCCGGGAACTACAACTACTCAAGGAGGAACTTCTAG
>JAMOPD010000211.1 GCA_027064745.1 Thermococcaceae archaeon | reverse complement strand
CTAGTTCCCAACAGTCGTCTACAACCACATCGACTACTACACACACAGGGAGCACATCCACTCAGATTGAGACTTCGACACAGACATCATCTCAAACAACAACAGGAACTGAGACTGAGACTGAAACTACAACTGTAACTGAAACCACAACCACAACCTCAACTTCAACTCCAACAGAAAAAGCATACTGGAGTCATCCGTGGGAATACGCTCCTGTGGAGGTTGGGGGTGAGAAATACTGGATAACATACTACAAATATGATTATAAGATTCAACCCAATCAAAGTGCTCCTGTCTATGAATACATCGTTGAAAAAAGCGTTGAAAAAACAAAAATTCACGTTTATGGTCAAGACATGAGTGGAAATAAAGTTGATCTTGGTGAAAAGGAGGTTTACGCCTATAAAACGGTTGTGACACCAGTAAAGGGAGCCGCCATGGACGACAAAATAACATTCACTCTCTGGTTCGTCTCCAACGAGAGTGATGCTTTCCTCTATCCATGGAACGCCCTCTGGGCACAACGCTACCTCTCACCCGCGGTTCAGGACAAGAACTTTGTTGGAATGAAGTTCGAGTACAAAGGCAACGCTTTTGTTTTCATGAACCCAGCGCCTTTCAAGAGCGGTCTTTTCCCGTACTTTGAAGGTGACTCAAAGCCATTCGAGAAGATTGACAATGACCTAAGCTACCTGTACATGGGATGGGCAGCGACACTAAACTTTGGCATATGGTATGACTGGGAAAACTACAATCTACTGGTTCCTCAAAGCGGTACATGGAGTGATAATCTTGGCCATAGCTGGGAATGGAGCACCAAACCAGATGGTACAGTTGAATATTCGGGAATTTCCTTTAAACTTGTAGATTTCACATGGAAATATAAGGGTACAGCAGAAGGTGTCTCGATGGCTGGGAAAGGTAAAGTTTCACCATATCTACCTCTCTTAGTGAAGGGAGATGGGCATTATAACTATAAAGATCCGAAAACTGGTAACATTTTGACAATCTACGCTTACTTGAAGCTTAAAGATCTTAAGCTTCAGAAGGTGAGTTGATGAAACGTTTTCTCTTTATTCTTACTCTTGCTCTTTCATTTATGGTGATCTCAGCTGCATGCATTGGTTCTCAGGAGACACACACTTCCCCTTCATCTTCATCCTCGATGGTCACCTCCTCAACCATGCAAACAACTACAACCTCAAGCACATTCTCGACCCCTCTTGCTCATCAGAAGTGGAACATGAGCATCGTCTGGCACGTCAAGACCTTTGACATTCCTCTCATGGACCTGAGCCCTGACGGAAGCTTAGCCGCTGCAATAGATTATCAAGGACACAGGCTGTACTTGGTAAGGCCCGATGGAAGTTCGGTCTCCTTTGACCTGATGGAACCTGAGGACATCGTGGAGCCAGTTGTTGCAGGGGTGGCTATTGTGGAGGGCAGGGCATACGTCCTCGGTTCCTACGGAGACTTCACGGGCGTGCGAGTCTATGATTGGTCCGGAAAAGTAGGAGAAACCCACGAGGGAGGGGCCGGAAGCGTCCCGGATGACATACTGCGTTCACCGAGCGGAAACCACCTCTGCTACCTCGTGACCATCACGGCGACCGATCAGGTTCTGGTGTGCGACGAAACAAAACTCAAGCTCAAGAACGCTTATTCGCTTAAATGGGTCTCCGATTCGGGCCTCGTGCTCATGGACAAAGGTGAAAGAGAGGTTGTCATGAAAAACGGTCAGAAGTTGCTCGTGCTGAACACTACCAACGTGCTGGCATATGGAGATAAACTCGTTACAAGTTATGGAGATGCCCTCAAGGTTCTATCGCTCGACGGAAAGGTGCTCGCGAGCAGGGAGAAAGCGGGCTTCAGCATGACGACTCTGATGCGTTGGACCCTTATTCCGACTAAAAACTACATCTTCCGTCACGAACCCCTTGAGGATACACACGTCTTCACGTGGAACCTCACCGAGGTTAAAGTCCTGCCTGGCTTCCCATACTTTGCTAATAAAAACTTCGTTATCACCGAAAGCGACGGTGTAATACACTGCTACTCTCTGGAGGACTTCCACGAAGTCTTCAGCGTGAATGTCCCTGGTGATTCACTGGGTTACATAAAGCTCAGTGATGATGGGAAAGTTATGCTCGTCTCAGGTGAATATGGAAGTTTTTGGTTGTATTCTGCAAAATGAATGAGGTGATTTGGTATGAGAAAAAGGAACCTAGTACTGTTGTTGGTTTTGGTTTTACTGTTTAGCGTCGTTGCCACTGGCTGTATTGGAGGTAGTGGAAGCGCCACGGGGACTTCTGAAAGCCAGAGCTCAGAAAGCAGTGGAAACCAGGGTACTTCCTACTCCTCCAGCCCGCAGAACGGTGGAGGGAGCACTACTGAGACCGGAACTGCCACATGGCAGACGCCATGGGAAGCTTACAACCCCGTAAAGCTTGGGGGAAAGAACTATTACATAACTCACGTCAGGTATCTCTACACGGCTGGCTACAACGATGGCCCAAAGTACACCTTCGATGTAATGAAGGAGCGCGGTTACGCCCAGATTCACGTCTACGCGAGCGAGGGCGGTGCCAAAAAAGACCTTGGAACCTTTAAGGTCTTCGCCTACCACGGTAAGCTGACGCCGGTGAACAACGACACCCTGCCGGGCCTTGAGTACTGGATATTTGTGAAAGACCGAACGAAGGACACAGACGCATCCTTCCTGGCTCCAATACTGAACTTTGGAGCGCTCATAAGCGGAAACACCGTTGAGGTAGAGATCGTGAGCGGGTCGGAGAGGTACTTCTGGTCCAACCCGGCGGCGCTCGGGATGTACAGTGAGATGCCCTACCAAGAAGGCGACCTGAACGACGTTCTCTCCTCAATCGACGAGGGAATCGGCACCATCTGGACGGCAGTTGTGAGCTCGGGCATCTGGACAGGTCTGGAAAACTACGACCTGACGGAGCCCGGCCAGTACGACTGGAACGGAATGGGGATAAGCTACCACTACAAGATATCACCGGATAGAACTGTTACCTTCGACGGCAAAACGTTCAAGACGGCCAACGTTGAATGGAGCTACAGTCTCGGTGGGGTCTCTGTGAGCGGAAAGGGCAAGGTGGCACCAGCGCTTCCAATTCCGGTTCACTTCGAGGGCATCTTTGTAAACCCTGTCCAGGGGCTCAAAACTTGGAGCGAGTTCGAGCTTAAAGACGTCAAGCTTTCAGAGAGTTTGGGTGCCCTCACCTACAGCGGACTGACGCCCACCCAAACGCAAACCGAAACGCAAACGCAAACGCAGACCGAAACCCCGGGAAGCGGCTCGAACAACTGGCAGCTCGGCTGGGACGCGAGTGAGCCGATAACCATTAACGGAAAACAGTACGTTGTCAAAGAGGTTACCTTTAGGGTGGAATACAAGAAAGGGGACAACGTCTTCCACATGAACATCACGAAGGGCTATCGCGAGGCTGAGCTTAACGGAGAGAGGGCATACCTCCTCTACGCGAACATCAGCGTGGATGGCGAGGAATACACGTACAGGGTCTACGTGAGGCAGGACTACCTGAACGAGTACACCTCGGGAATCCTCTGGGTACCGCAGGTCTATGACATGATCAACGGCCCAGACTTTATCAAAATCGAGATTACCGGACCGGGCTGTCGTTACACAACAGACGAGAACGGCAACATGGAGGGTGACTACAACTGCGGCTACATAAGCGATGACTTCCAAGACTACAACATGGTGTGGAGCCTTCACACCGGCTTCTACGGAGGGATTTACGGAGACGTGGTCAGCTACGTAACGCTGACAAACAACGGGCAGGGCTACACCGTTGAAAAGGACGGCAAAGTGAGCCTCGCTGGGATTGAGTTTGACCTCTACAAGGTCACCTGGAGCGGGCTGATAGAGAACGTCGATGTTCCAGCCAACGGTGTCACCTACGTCGCCCCCCAGCTGCCGTTTCCGGTGAAGGTCGAGGCGGCGATCTCGGAGATGGGGGCGGGGGGCTGCTACACAAAAATCACACTGGTTGGCCTGAGGCTTGATCCCACAAGCTAGCGGGCAAACTTTAAATTTTTTTAAACCTATTTTCTTTCATGTTTGGAGAACACGAGCTTGAAACGAAGTTCATCAAAATTCTCAACAGGAAGATACATCTCGTTGAGGAGTCCAATGATGTTGTTCTTTATAAACGTGATGACGTTAGAGTTTTTCTCAGAAGGGATGCTGGGGATTTTATGATACTTCCAGCACCTGCTTCGGGCTATGGAGTAAAATTTCTAATGGTAAAGCTTCTTCAGAGGATAGCTGTTCCCCCAAGAGAAACTATAAGCGGTTTTCTCTCAGCTCCAGTCGACATTGAAGTGAAAGCTGGAAATCTGACGATAGATCGTTTTATAATAGGCCAGGAGAAATATGCTCTTTATGGTCAGGATAATATGGGTGTAATAGCAAGATACCACGTTAGTGAATTTAAGGAAAGAGAGCCCGAAGAAATTGGGCTTATGAAGATCATTATTGAGAATCCCACAGATAATTGGAGAATGGTAGATAGGGTCGTGGTGCCAATATGGGAAAGCGTAATGTTTTATTCGAAGGAGAAAGCATACTATCCCTTGATTATTCTCACAACCAAAAATATCTATGAAGTTAATAATACAGGGAATCCTCCAGATGGCAGGCTGAAAGCAACTCATATGGCAGAACCACTGCCGAACTTTAAGATGAGGTGGTAAGAATGATGTTAAATAGCACGGGAATAGAACTGAGGACTGCATGGTTCAGTGTAACTCTTGGTACACTTATTGAGGCAGTGCTGATTCTGATTATTCCCATATTCCTTGGCAGAATCCTTAGAAAGCTTATAATCCGGGCTTCAAAGACAACTCACTTTCCATGGATAATAAATCAGGATACAGGGGATATAATTTTTAGAATGTTTGTTCTTGGTGGTGTTATTGGCGCTCTCTACAAAATTGGGTTGATGGCATATGAAATTGCAGGAACCACAGTGGGCAGTATTGCATTTGCTGTTGGTTTCTTCTATTTCACCTACCTTATAGCCAAAAAGTCAAAGGATTATCTTCTAATGAGTGCTGGCAAAAAGCCTTCTCCCGAGCTTCAAATACAGGCGAAAGTTTTCTACTACACGATACTGACTATTTCATTCTTCTTGGCTCTTAACCTGGCTGGAATAGGTACGTATCTCGGAGCTATTCTCGCTGCAGCGGGGATAACAGGTATCGTGCTTGGTTTCTCAGCACAGACTGTGGTTTCTAATTTTATTTCTGGACTCTTTATGTACTTTGATAAACCATTAAAGATTGGTGATCCCGTTAAGATAGACAATCTTGAAGGTATCGTTGAAGACATGCGTGTATTATCAACAAGAATTCGTTCTTGGGATGGTACTTTAATCAGGATTCCAAATGAAAAGCTCTTCAACAGCAATATCATAAATCTTCAGCGCTATCCTGCACGTAGGCTTGATGTTAAAATAGGTATATCCTATGATTCTGATGTGGACACGGCTTTAAAGGTCATTAAAAGAACTCTCGATGAGATGCCCCTTGTATTAGCTGAACCTGAACCTCTTGTCTTTGTAGAAGATTTGGGGGATAATGCGATTATCGTATCAATTAAAGCATGGACTCCAAGCGAGAAATGGTTCTCTGTGAAAACTGAACTTATACACAAAATAAAGAAAGCCTTAGATGAGTCTGGAATAGAGATACCCTTCCCTCAGAGGGTCAATTGGTTTGCCAACGAGCTGAAAGTAAAAGTTGAGAGGGAATATTAATCCATTTTCATTTTAGCGTTTAATTTTTTGCCGAAAAAATGCATAAATATAATGGATTAGTTAATGCTTTTTAGGTGATGCCCTGTGAAGTTACCTTCTGTTGCACCTCTAGAAGAAAATTATCTCTGTAGGAATAAAGAGGACTTCGCCAATTTAGTCTGGCGGACTATTAAAGAAAGCAGAGGAGCTTTTTTTAAAGTTCTAGGTAAGGTCGATGATGAGCCATACTATGCAACTCTATTAATAGATGACCAGAAAATACTTGCTGTTGAAGTTCAGGATGTTAAGGGAGGAAGCACGTTGATTGGAAAACCGGCTCTCGAGCTTCTTAAAGATATACTGGAAGTTGGGCCTGTTATAGTTGATGTATTTCTTATGAATGACATCGATGTTAAAATGTCTGTCATGGAGAATATTGATGTTTATAAGTCAACTCCAAAGATGTCATTGGATGAGATGTGTCCGACGATTGGTAGTATCATGAAAACCAGTGAAATTAAATCTACAGGGCAGGTAGAACAGAAGTCTCTGCCTGTAGAAGAAAAAACTTGGAAGGCTTCCTCTTCAGAGGTAAAGCCGGAAGGGAAACTAAAGATAAGGGAAAAACCAAAACCACGAACGGAATTTGATTTAAACGTTCCATCTAATCTTGAACCATACCTCAGGGCGTTTAGCAACAAAATTGTCAGATATGCAAAGTCAATAGGTGTTGAGGTTTCAAAGATCAAAATAGATACCAAAGAGGTTAGATATGCTTTGGGGGCAGGTTCTGGACTTCATACGACAATTGAAATTGAAGGAAGCTCAAACTCACTTTTATCTGCTGAGAGGATCAAACAGAACATTGAAAATTTTATATATCAGGAAGCTGGAGAGTTATCAAAGGAACTAGGTAAAAGGGTCGTTGTCAGCCATTTTTCTCTCAAAATTTAACTTTCCTCTCAATCAGTGCGTAGAAGAAACCGATAGTTTTGTGCCTGTGAGGCCATGCCCGCATAGTTCTTGGAAGAAAGCCCTCATCATAAGGACCTCTCAGCGGAATCAGCTCTGCATTGGGATGCCTCTCGATGAACCAGCTTACCACCTCTTCGTTTTCCTCAGGCAGCATCGAGCATGTGGAATAAAGAAGCCTACCTCCAGGCTTTAAAATCTCCCATGCGCTCTCAATAAGCTCCTTTTGGAGCTGCACAACTCTAGGGATGTTCTTTTCCTTTAGCCGCCATCTCAACTCTGGATTCTTGGCTATAGTTCCGTCGCTTGTGCAGGGGGCATCTAAGAGGACTTTATCTGCTATACCCCTACCAAGAAGCTTTGGAGCTTTCCGTGCATCTTCTCTCATGACTTCAACAATCTCAACTCCTGTGCGTTTTAGAATTTCACGCATTCGTCTGATCCTTGCTTTATCCATGTCAAAGGCGTAGATTTTTCCTTTGTTCTCCATCATCTCCGCCATATGTGTTGTTTTTCCTCCAGGAGCTGCGGCCATGTCCACAATGACTTCACCAGGTTTTGGAGAGAGAATGAGAGAGGCAACTGCAGAGGCTTCCTCCTGTGGGACCGCCCATCCTTTGTTGAAGAGCCACTCTGGATTAAAGGGATCGAGAATCCTGATAACTGTTGGAGCAGCGGAGCTCACTTTAAATCGGATACTTTGATTTCTTAGGTATTTTTTAACTCTTTCTGTATCGGTTTTTAGTAAATTCACCCTTATACTTGTAGGTAGGGTTTCATTTAGAGCCTTCAGCATTTCTTCAGCCTCAGCACCTAGTAACTTCCTCATTTTCCTGATAAACCATTCTGGAAACAGATATTCCCATTTTAGCCTTTTCTCCCCGCTGTCAAGTTTGGGTACGTACTCAAGTATCTTGGGGAGGATGTCATAGTAGTAATAGCCCACATAAGGATGTGTCCTACCGGAAAGAAATTTCGCCAATCCCTTCAAATGTTGTCTTGTCTTTTCGCTTGGATTACGAAAAACTGCTATTTCGATCGCTATTCTGAGTGTTGCCCTCAGCCACGGATCAAGAATAAGGGGCGAAACACTACATAGCTCTTCTATAATCTCATCTATCAATCCAAGCCTGCGTTGAATTGAGTAGAATATTCCCGTGAGTTTTGAATTTTCCCAGCCCTCTATTTTATACTTGCTAAAAGCTTTTCTCTTAGCTTGTTGGCTTGGTTTAACTTCCTCACCAAGCTTAACAGCTTCAATTAAGGCATAAAGCTGTCTGTCGGTTAGCTTAAGTTTTCCCATATCCCCACCTTCAGGATTCCTTAAGAATTCTTTCCAAGATACGTATTGCAATTTTTTGGCTTTCTTTTGTTCCAGATCTTTCAAGCTGTTTTAGTCTTGGGATAAATGGTACTAATAACTCTATTCTATCTGGAGGAGCCTTTGAGACGATTGCTTCTAGGGTTAGTAGCACATCAAATTGGAGGTCTCTATCTTCAAAAGATTTCTTCAGAAAATCCAACACGGG